>NZ_JBKFSQ010000042.1:0-34493 GCF_046569525.1 Salmonella sp. 741265055_HSA
ACTGTACCGATGTTCAACGAAGCTCTGGCTGAACTGAACAAGATCTCTGCTCGTAAAGGTAAAATCCTTTTCGTTGGTACTAAACGCGCTGCAAGCGAAGCGGTGAAAGAAGCTGCTAACAGCTGCGACCAGTTCTTCGTGAACCATCGCTGGCTGGGCGGTATGCTGACTAACTGGAAAACCGTTCGTCAGTCCATCAAACGTCTGAAAGACCTGGAAACTCAGTCTCAGGACGGTACTTTCGAAAAGCTGACCAAGAAAGAAGCGCTGATGCGTACTCGTGAGCTTGAGAAACTGGAAAACAGCCTGGGCGGTATCAAAGACATGGGCGGTCTGCCGGACGCTCTGTTCGTTATCGATGCTGACCACGAGCACATTGCTATCAAAGAAGCGAACAACCTGGGTATCCCGGTATTTGCTATCGTTGATACCAACTCTGATCCGGACGGCGTTGACTTCGTTATCCCGGGTAACGATGACGCAATCCGTGCTGTTAGCCTGTACCTGGGCGCTGTCGCTGCAACCGTTCGTGAAGGCCGTTCTCAGGATCTGGCTTCCCAGGCGGAAGAAAGCTTCGTAGAAGCCGAGTAATAAGGCTTGATAACTCCCTAAAATAGTTCGAGTTGCAGGAAGGCGGCAAGTTCGAGAATTCCCGGGAGCTTACATCAGTAAGTGACCGGGATGAGCGAGTGAAGGCAACGCACCTGCGGCTCGAAATATGAAGGGGAGAGCCCTTATAGACCAGGTAGTATCACGTTTGGTTAGGGGGCCTGTATATGGCCCCCTTTTTCACTTTTATATCTGTGCGGTTTGATGCCGGGCAGATCAAATCTTTCGAGGATTTTAGAATGGCTGAAATTACCGCATCCCTGGTAAAAGAGCTGCGTGAGCGTACTGGCGCAGGCATGATGGATTGCAAAAAAGCGCTGACTGAAGCGAATGGCGACATTGAGCTGGCAATCGAAAACATGCGTAAGTCCGGCGCTATCAAAGCGGCGAAAAAAGCAGGCAACGTGGCTGCTGACGGCGTAATCAAAACCAAAATCGACGGTAACGTCGCTTTCATTCTGGAAGTTAACTGCCAGACTGACTTCGTGGCTAAAGATGCTGGCTTCCAGGCATTTGCTGACAAAGTGCTGGACGCCGCTGTTGCTGGCAAAATCACTGATGTAGAAGTTCTGAAAGCGCAGTTCGAAGAAGAGCGCGTTGCACTGGTAGCGAAAATCGGCGAGAACATCAACATTCGTCGCGTCGCTTCCCTGGAAGGCGACGTTCTGGGTTCTTACCAGCACGGTGCGCGCATCGGCGTTCTGGTTGCCGCTAAAGGCGCTGACGAAGAGCTGGTTAAACAACTGGCGATGCACGTTGCGGCAAGCAAGCCGGAATTCGTTAAGCCGGAAGACGTGTCTGCTGACGTGGTAGAGAAAGAGTACCAGGTACAGCTGGACATCGCGATGCAGTCCGGTAAGCCGAAAGAAATCGCAGAGAAAATGGTTGAAGGCCGCATGAAGAAATTCACCGGCGAAGTTTCTCTGACTGGTCAGCCTTTCGTCATGGAACCGAGCAAATCTGTTGGCCAACTGCTGAAAGAGCACAACGCTGACGTGACTGGCTTCATCCGCTTTGAAGTGGGCGAAGGCATTGAGAAAGTCGAGACTGACTTTGCAGCAGAAGTTGCTGCGATGTCTAAGCAGTCCTGATTTTCCTGAGGAGCCGCCTGAGGGCGGCTTCTTTTTGCGCCTCTCTTGTAAAATCAGCCGACGCCTGGCGTCTGCGCTGAAATGCGACGTACAATGTCGCCGGAATTAACTCATATCAATCGTTGACAGTCTCAGGAAAGAAACATGGCTACCAATGCAAAACCCGTCTATAAACGCATTCTGCTTAAATTAAGCGGCGAAGCTCTGCAGGGTACGGAAGGCTTCGGTATTGATGCAAGCATACTGGATCGTATGGCTCAGGAGATCAAAGAACTGGTTGAACTGGGTATTCAGGTTGGTGTGGTGATTGGCGGTGGTAACCTGTTCCGTGGCGCGGGTCTGGCAAAAGCGGGGATGAACCGCGTTGTGGGCGACCACATGGGCATGTTGGCCACCGTCATGAACGGCCTGGCAATGCGTGATGCGCTTCACCGCGCCTATGTGAACGCTCGCCTGATGTCGGCAATTCCTTTAAACGGCGTATGCGACAACTACAGTTGGGCCGAGGCGATTAGCCTGCTGCGTAATAACCGTGTTGTGATTCTGTCTGCAGGTACGGGTAACCCGTTCTTCACTACCGACTCTGCGGCCTGTCTGCGCGGGATCGAAATTGAAGCGGATGTCGTACTGAAAGCGACCAAAGTGGATGGCGTATTCACTGCCGATCCGGCAAAAGATCCTTCCGCGACCATGTACGATCAGCTGACCTACAGCGAAGTGCTGGATAAAGAGCTGAAAGTGATGGATCTGGCGGCGTTCACGCTGGCTCGTGACCACAAACTGCCGATTCGTGTTTTCAACATGAACAAACCGGGCGCGCTGCGTCGTGTGGTGATGGGCGAAAAAGAAGGGACGTTAATCACGGAATAATTCCCGTGAGCGCCAAATACGGGTAAGATTCTGTTCTATTGACGGGTCTTATTACCTGGCAGAAATTAAACGAGACTATACTTAGCACATCTTTGTATTGTGTGACCGTCTGGTCTGACTGAGACTAGTTTTCAAGGATTCGTAACGTGATTAGCGATATCAGAAAAGATGCTGAAGTACGCATGGAAAAATGCGTTGAAGCGTTCAAAACCCAAATCAGCAAAGTGCGCACGGGTCGTGCTTCTCCCAGCCTGCTGGATGGTATTGTCGTAGAATACTATGGCACTCCGACCCCGCTGCGTCAGTTGGCAAGCGTAACGGTAGAAGACTCCCGTACCTTAAAAATTAACGTGTTTGACCGTTCTATGGGGCCAGCCGTTGAAAAAGCGATCATGGCGTCAGACCTCGGTTTGAATCCAAGCTCTGCGGGCACAGACATTCGCGTTCCGCTGCCGCCGCTGACCGAAGAACGTCGTAAAGATCTGACGAAAATTGTCCGTGGCGAAGCGGAGCAGGCGCGTGTTGCCGTACGTAACGTCCGCCGTGATGCGAACGATAAAGTAAAAGCTCTGCTGAAAGATAAAGCGATCAGTGAAGATGACGATCGTCGCTCTCAGGAAGAAGTACAGAAAATGACCGACGCGGCAATTAAGAAAGTTGATGCGGCGTTGGCAGATAAAGAAGCAGAACTGATGCAGTTCTGATTGATCTGTACGCAGATATAACCTCATTCCACCGCTAAACCTGGCGGATGAGTGGTGTACAAAGCGCCGCGCAGAAGACATTATCAGGTCTCCTGTGCGGCGTTTTGCTTTTTATTCCGTTTCAACACTTCTGGACGTTTCATGAAGCAATTAACCATTCTGGGCTCGACCGGCTCTATTGGTTGCAGCACACTGGACGTGGTGCGCCATAATCCTGATAGCTTCCGCGTTATCGCGCTGGTGGCGGGTAAAAATGTCGCCCGCATGGCGGAGCAGTGCCTGGAGTTCTCGCCGCGTTATGCCGTGATGGACGATACGTCGAGCGCAGAACAGCTCAAAATAATGCTTCAGCAGCATGGCAGCCGCACCGAGGTTCTGAGCGGTCAGCAGGCTGCCTGTGAGATGGCGGCGCTTGATGAGGTCGGGCATGTGATGGCGGCCATTGTGGGCGCGGCTGGTTTACTGCCGACCCTGGCAGCGATTCGCGCAGGGAAGACGATTCTGCTGGCGAATAAAGAATCGCTGGTGACCTGCGGGCGGCTGTTTATGGACGAAGTAAAACGCAGCAACGCCCGGCTTTTACCCGTCGATAGCGAACATAACGCGATTTTTCAGAGTTTGCCGCAATCTATTCAGCATAATCTGGGATACGCTGACCTTGAGCAAAATGGCGTAACGTCGATTTTGCTTACCGGGTCTGGTGGCCCGTTTCGTGAAACGCCAATGTGCGATCTGGCAGCGATGACGCCGGATCAGGCATGTCGTCATCCGAACTGGTCGATGGGGCGAAAAATCTCCGTCGACTCCGCCACCATGATGAATAAAGGTCTGGAATACATTGAAGCGCGTTGGTTATTTAATGCCAGCGCACGTCAGATGGAAGTGTTGATCCATCCGCAATCGGTCATTCATTCGATGGTGCGTTATCAGGACGGCAGCGTCCTGGCGCAGCTTGGAGAACCTGACATGCGTACGCCTATTGCGCATACGATGGCATGGCCGAATCGCGTCACGTCCGGCGCGCAGCCGCTTGATTTTTGCAAACTCAGCGCGCTGACGTTTAGCGCGCCAGATTATCAGCGTTATCCGTGCCTGAAGCTGGCGATGGAGGCATTTGAGCAAGGTCAGGCGGCAACGACGGCGCTCAATGCGGCAAACGAAATCACCGTTGCTGCGTTTCTGGCGCAACAGATTCGTTTTACCGATATCGCCGGGCTCAATTTAGCGGTGCTGGAGAGGATGGATTTACAGGAACCGGCAAGCGTTGAGGACGTATTGCAGGTTGACGCCATCGCGCGTGAAGTAGCCAGAAAACAAGTGATACGGCTCTCACGCTGACGATTATCCCACGACAGAAGATCGTGCTATTTGTTAGCGTTGGGCTTCGGTGATATAGTCTGCGCCACCTGATCGCAGGTTTTTGGCTTTTTTCGGTCAGGTTAGCCGTGGTTTTACACGGCTTTTTTGTGGATACACAAAATCATTCAGGACGCATCGGGACGGCAGGCGAATACGTTCCCGGCGTGCGCAGACAGCGCACGACAGGGGCGATGACGCGCAGTCATCCGCGAAGCGGACCGAAGAGAATGTGTATAAAGGCTTCAGTATTCCTGAGTACCGCTAAATCCTTTCAGGGACAAAAAACGCGTTATGTTGTCTGCAACTCAACCAGTAAGCGAAAATTTGCCAGCACATGGCTGCCGTCATGTTGCAATAATTATGGATGGCAATGGTCGCTGGGCGAAAAAGCAAGGGAAGATCCGGGCCTTTGGGCATAAAGCCGGGGCGAAGTCCGTCCGGCGAGCGGTCTCTTTTGCTGCCAATAACGGTATTGATGCGTTAACGCTGTATGCCTTTAGTAGTGAAAACTGGAACCGACCGGCGCAGGAAGTGAGCGCGTTAATGGAGCTGTTTGTGTGGGCGCTGGATAGCGAAGTCAAAAGCCTGCACCGCCATAACGTTCGCCTGCGTATTATCGGCGATATCAGCCGATTCAACTCACGTTTACAAGAACGTATTCGCAAATCAGAAGCGCTTACTGCCCATAATACGGGGCTAACGCTGAATATCGCTGCGAATTACGGCGGACGTTGGGATATTGTCCAGGGAGTCCGACAACTGGCGGAACAGGTGCAGGCTGGAGTGCTGCGCCCCGATCAGATTGATGAAGAGAGACTAGGCCAGCAAATCTGTATGCATGAGCTGGCGCCTGTGGATTTAGTAATTAGGACTGGGGGAGAGCATCGCATTAGTAACTTTTTGCTTTGGCAAATTGCCTATGCCGAACTTTACTTTACGGATGTTCTTTGGCCCGATTTCGATGAACAAGACTTTGAAGGTGCGCTGCATGCCTTTGCTAATCGAGAGCGTCGTTTCGGCGGTACCGAGCCTGGTGATGACAAAGCCTGATGGGGGTTGCTTTTGCTGAAGTATCGCCTGATTTCTGCTTTTGTGTTAATACCTGCGGTCATCGCTGCGCTTTTTTTATTGCCGCCGGTGGGGTTCGCCATTATTACGCTGGTTGTCTGTATGCTGGCCGCGTGGGAATGGGGACAGTTAAGCGGTTTCGCCGCGCGTTCACAGCGGGTTTGGCTGGCGGTGCTGTGTGGTCTGTTATTGGCGCTGATGCTATTTTTGTTGCCTGAGTATCATCACAACATTCGTCAACCGCTGGTTGAGATGTCGCTTTGGGCATCGTTAGGATGGTGGGTTGTCGCGCTACTGCTGGTGCTATTTTATCCCGGTTCGGCGGCAATCTGGCGTAACTCAAAAACATTGCGTCTCATTTTCGGTTTGTTAACTATCGTGCCATTTTTCTGGGGAATGCTGGCGCTGCGCGCCTGGCACTATGACGAGAATCATTACAGTGGCGCAATATGGCTACTCTATGTCATGATCCTGGTCTGGGGAGCGGACTCTGGCGCGTATATGTTTGGTAAATTATTTGGCAAACATAAGCTGGCGCCGAAGGTTTCCCCGGGTAAAACCTGGCAAGGGTTTATCGGCGGGCTTGCTACGGCTGCCGTGATCTCATGGGGTTACGGTATGTGGGCGAATCTGAATGTTGCGCCTGTTATCTTGCTGATTTGCTCTGTGGTGGCGGCTCTGGCTTCTGTACTGGGCGACCTCACCGAGAGTATGTTTAAGCGCGAAGCAGGAATTAAGGATAGCGGCCACTTGATTCCAGGCCATGGCGGTATTCTGGACCGAATTGACAGCCTGACGGCTGCCGTACCGGTCTTTGCTTGCCTGTTGTTACTGGTGTTCAGGACGCTCTAACGGAAGGTTTTATGCTGAGTATTCTCTGGAATCTGGCTGCATTCATCATCGCACTGGGCGTGCTGATCACCGTGCATGAATTTGGTCATTTCTGGGTTGCCCGGCGCTGCGGTGTGCGAGTTGAGCGCTTTTCCATCGGCTTTGGCAAAGCGCTCTGGCGTCGTACCGATCGGTACGGCACCGAGTATGTCATCGCCCTGATCCCGCTGGGCGGCTACGTCAAAATGCTGGATGAGCGCGCCGAACCGGTAGCGCCGGAATTGCGTCGTCACGCCTTCAATAACAAAACGGTGGGCCAGCGCGCCGCAATTATTGCCGCAGGTCCGGTTGCGAACTTCATTTTTGCTATCTTTGCTTACTGGCTGGTCTTTATCATCGGCGTCCCTGGCGTTCGTCCGGTCATTGGCGAAATAACGCCCAACTCGATTGCTGCGCAGGCGCAAATTGCGCCTGGTACGGAACTTAAAGCCGTTGATGGTATCGAAACCCCTGATTGGGATGCCGTGCGTTTACAACTGGTGTCCAAAATTGGCGATCAGCAGACGACGGTGAGCGTCGCGCCGTTTGGCAGCGACCAGCGGCAGGACAAAACGCTTGATTTACGTCACTGGGCATTTGAGCCTGATAAGCAAGATCCTGTATCTTCTTTAGGGATTCGGCCCCGCGGGCCACAGATTGAACCGGTACTGTCAGAAGTGCAGGCGAATTCCGCAGCCAGTAAAGCGGGTTTGCAAGCGGGCGACAGGATCGTTAAAGTCGATGGTCAGCCGTTAACGCAGTGGATGAAATTCGTGACGTTTGTACGCGATAATCCCGGTAAGCCGTTAGCGTTGGAGATTGAAAGGCAGGGGAGCGCCTTGTCGTTGACGTTAACGCCGGATACGAAATCGGTTAACGGAAAGGCGGAAGGGTTTGCAGGCGTGGTGCCTAAAATTATTCCTCTGCCGGAAGAGTACAAGACTATACGCCAGTATGGGCCTTTTAGCGCTATCCTCGAAGCCACGGATAAGACGTGGCAGTTGATGAAGCTGACGGTCAGTATGCTGGGTAAATTGATAACCGGTGATGTGAAACTGAACAACCTCAGTGGGCCGATTTCTATCGCTCAGGGGGCTGGGATGTCAGCGGAGTTCGGGGTGATTTATTACCTGATGTTCCTTGCGCTAATCAGCGTGAACTTAGGGATAATTAACCTGTTTCCGCTGCCCGTTCTTGACGGGGGTCATCTGCTGTTCCTGGCGATTGAAAAGCTTAAGGGCGGGCCGGTATCCGAGCGGGTTCAAGACTTTAGTTATCGCATTGGCTCGATTTTGCTGGTGTTGTTAATGGGGCTTGCACTTTTCAATGATTTCTCTCGGTTGTAAGAGAGTTAGTTAGGAAGAACGCATAATAACGATGGCGATGAAAAAGTTGCTCATAGCGTCGCTGCTGTTCAGCAGCGCCACCGTATACGGTGCTGAAGGGTTCGTAGTGAAGGACATTCATTTCGAAGGCCTGCAGCGAGTCGCCGTTGGTGCGGCTCTCCTCAGTATGCCGGTGCGCACAGGCGACACGGTTAATGATGAAGATATCAGTAACACCATTCGCGCTCTGTTCGCCACCGGCAACTTTGAGGACGTCCGCGTCCTGCGCGATGGTAATACCCTTCTGGTTCAGGTAAAAGAACGTCCGACCATTGCCAGCATCACTTTCTCCGGGAACAAGTCGGTGAAAGATGACATGCTCAAGCAAAACCTCGAAGCGTCTGGCGTACGTGTTGGCGAGTCTCTGGATCGCACCACGCTGTCTGATATCGAAAAAGGTCTGGAAGACTTTTACTATAGCGTAGGTAAATACAGCGCCAGCGTTAAGGCGGTCGTCACGCCGCTACCGCGCAACCGTGTTGATCTTAAACTGGTGTTCCAGGAGGGCGTATCGGCGAAGATCCAACAGATCAACATCGTCGGTAACCATGCCTTTAGCACCGAAGAACTCATTTCTCATTTCCAGTTGCGTGACGAAGTGCCGTGGTGGAACGTCGTCGGCGATCGTAAATACCAGAAACAGAAGCTGGCGGGCGACCTTGAAACCTTGCGCAGCTACTATCTGGATCGCGGCTACGCGCGTTTCAATATTGACTCCACGCAAGTGAGTCTGACGCCGGATAAGAAAGGGATCTACATCACCGTCAATATCACCGAAGGCGATCAGTACAAGCTTTCCGGGGTTCAGGTGAGCGGTAACCTGGCCGGACATTCCGCTGAAATTGAGAACCTGACGAAAATTGAACCGGGCGAGCTCTATAACGGCACCAAAGTGACCAAAATGGAAGATAACATCAAAAAGCTTCTGGGGCGCTATGGTTACGCCTATCCGCGCGTGCAGTCACAGCCTGAAATTAACGATGCTGACAAAACCGTAAAACTGCGCGTGAACGTCGATGCGGGCAACCGTTTCTACGTGCGCAAGATCCGCTTTGAAGGCAACGACACCTCAAAAGATTCCGTTCTGCGCCGTGAAATGCGCCAGATGGAAGGGGCGTGGTTGGGTAGCGATCTGGTTGACCAGGGGAAAGAGCGTCTGAACCGTCTCGGCTTCTTTGAAACCGTCGACACCGACACGCAGCGCGTTCCGGGTAGCCCGGATCAGGTTGATGTGGTGTACAAGGTGAAAGAGCGTAATACCGGTAGCTTCAACTTCGGTATCGGTTACGGTACAGAAAGCGGCGTGAGCTTCCAGGCGGGCGTTCAGCAGGACAACTGGTTAGGTACCGGTTATTCCGTGGGGATTAACGGCACCAAAAACGACTACCAGACCTACAGCGAACTGTCCGTTACTAACCCATACTTTACCGTTGATGGCGTGAGCCTCGGTGGTCGTATCTTCTATAACGACTTTGAAGCGGATGATGCCGACCTGTCCGACTATACCAACAAGAGTTACGGTACGGATGTGACGCTTGGCTTCCCCATCAACGAGTACAACACGTTGCGTGCTGGTCTGGGTTATGTCCATAACAAACTGTCCAACATGCAGCCGCAGATCGCGATGGATCGTTATCTTGAATCGATGGGCGACCCTGATGCCAGCGATTTTGCTGCCGACGACTTCACCTTTAACTACGGCTGGACCTATAACAAGCTTGACCGTGGTTATTTCCCGACGGACGGCTCGCGAGTCAACCTGACGGGTAAGGTGACGATCCCAGGTTCCGACAACGAATACTACAAAGTGTCGCTGGATACCGCGACCTATGTGCCTATTGATAACGATCACAAGTGGGTGGTTCTGGGGCGTACTCGTTGGGGTTACGGCGATGGTTTAGGCGGCAAGGAAATGCCGTTCTATGAGAACTTCTATGCTGGTGGTTCCAGTACCGTGCGTGGTTTCCAGTCGAATACTATCGGCCCGAAAGCGGTCTATAAAAATGGCGCCCACACTAGTTGGGACGATGATGATGATTACGAAGACTGTACTCAGGAATCAGGCTGTAAATCAGATGATGCGGTAGGTGGTAATGCCATGGCTGTCGCCAGCCTGGAATTTATTACCCCGACGCCGTTCATCAGCGACAAGTATGCCAACTCGGTTCGTACCTCCTTCTTCTGGGATATGGGTACCGTTTGGGATACGAACTGGGATCCGTCATCTGCGCCGTCAGATGTACCGGACTACAGCGATCCAGGCAACATCCGTATGTCCGCGGGTATCGCATTACAATGGATGTCCCCATTGGGGCCGTTGGTCTTCTCCTACGCCCAGCCGTTTAAAAAGTACGATGGAGACAAAGCCGAGCAGTTCCAGTTTAACATTGGTAAAACCTGGTAATTGTTCACTGCAAAGGAATGCATTGGTAGTGTAGCGATGACTTTTGGCGATGCCCCCCAGGGATCGCCAGGCCACGCAAAGAGCTGTACCTTCGGGTGCAAATGGGATGGTAAGGAGTTTATTGTGAAAAAGTGGTTATTAGCTGCAGGTCTTGGTTTGGCGATGGTAACGTCCGCACAGGCTGCTGACAAAATTGCAATCGTCAACATGGGTAATCTGTTCCAACAGGTTGCGCAGAAGACGGGTGTATCCAATACACTGGAAAACGAATTTAAAGGCCGTGCGGCTGAACTGCAAAAAATGGAAACCGATCTGCAAGCTAAAATGCAGCGTCTGCAATCCATGAAAGCAGGTAGCGATCGTACTAAGCTGGAAAAAGACGTGATGTCTCAGCGCCAGACTTTCGCGCAAAAAGCGCAGGCTTTTGAGAAAGATCGCGCTCGTCGTTCCAACGAAGAACGCGGCAAACTGGTGACTCGTATCCAGACTGCGGTGAAAAAAGTGGCTAACGACCAGAGTATCGATCTGGTGGTAGACGCAAACACCGTTGCTTACAACAGCAGCGATGTGAAAGACATCACCGCTGACGTACTGAAACAGGTTAAATAAGTAATGCCTTCAATTCGACTGGCTGACTTAGCAGAACAGTTGGATGCAGAATTACACGGTGATGGCGATATCGTCATCACCGGCGTTGCGTCCATGCAATCTGCAACAACAGGCCACATTACGTTTATGGTAAATCCTAAGTACCGTGAACACTTAGGTTTATGCCAGGCTTCTGCGGTTGTCATGACGCAGGACGATCTTCCTTTTGCTAAGAGCGCGGCGCTGGTAGTTAAAAATCCCTACCTGACCTACGCGCGCATGGCGCAAATTTTAGATACTACGCCGCAGCCCGCGCAGAATATCGCGCCAAGCGCCGTGATTGATGCGACGGCAACGCTGGGTAGCAATGTTTCAGTCGGCGCGAATGCGGTGATTGAATCTGGCGTACAACTGGGCGATAACGTGGTTATCGGCGCAGGCTGTTTCGTCGGAAAAAATAGCAAAATCGGGGCGGGTTCACGCTTGTGGGCGAACGTAACGATTTACCACGACATTCAGATCGGTGAGAATTGCCTGATCCAATCCAGTACGGTGATCGGCGCGGACGGTTTTGGCTACGCTAACGATCGTGGCAACTGGGTGAAGATCCCACAACTGGGCCGGGTCATTATTGGCGATCGTGTCGAGATCGGCGCTTGTACCACCATTGACCGTGGCGCGTTGGATGATACTGTTATTGGCAATGGCGTGATTATTGATAATCAGTGCCAGATTGCACATAACGTCGTGATTGGCGACAATACGGCAGTTGCCGGTGGCGTCATTATGGCGGGTAGCCTGAAGATTGGCCGTTACTGCATGATTGGCGGCGCCAGCGTGATCAATGGGCATATGGAAATATGCGACAAAGTCACGGTAACTGGCATGGGTATGGTGATGCGTCCCATCACGGAACCGGGCGTCTACTCCTCAGGCATTCCGCTGCAACCCAACAAAGTATGGCGTAAAACTGCTGCACTGGTGATGAACATTGATGATATGAGCAAGCGTCTCAAAGCGATTGAGCGCAAGGTTAATCAACAAGACTAACGTTCCGCCTTGTCGTTGCCATTCTTTTCCGGCCTGTCACATTCATACGATTGCGGCAGGCCGTGTTATTATTGCCTTTTTGTATATTTGGACAGGAAGAGTATTTTGACTACTAACACTCATACTCTGCAGATTGAAGAGATTTTAGAGCTTCTGCCGCACCGTTTTCCGTTTTTACTGGTCGATCGCGTGCTGGACTTTGAAGAAGGTCGTTTTCTGCGTGCGGTGAAAAACGTCTCCGTCAACGAGCCGTTTTTCCAGGGACACTTCCCGGGCAAACCGATTTTGCCAGGTGTGCTGATCCTGGAAGCGATGGCGCAGGCAACCGGTATTCTGGCGTTTAAAAGCGTTGGTAAACTGGAACCTGGCGAACTGTATTATTTCGCGGGTATTGATGAAGCGCGCTTTAAGCGTCCGGTGGTGCCAGGCGATCAGATGATCATGGAAGTCACTTTCGAGAAAACGCGCCGTGGCCTGACCCGCTTTAAAGGGGTTGCGCTGGTCGACGGTAAAGTTGTGTGCGAAGCAACCATGATGTGTGCTCGTAGCCGGGAGGCCTGATTCGTGATTGATAAATCCGCCTTTATTCATCCTACCGCCATTGTGGAAGACGGCGCTGTAATTGGCGCTAATGCCCACATTGGTCCCTTTTGTATTGTTGGGCCGCAGGTCGAAATTGGTGAGGGAACCGTACTGAAGTCTCATGTGGTCGTGAATGGTCAAACCAAAATCGGCCGCGACAACGAGATCTATCAGTTTGCCTCCATCGGTGAAGTGAACCAGGATCTGAAATATGCGGGTGAGCCGACCCGTGTGGAAATTGGCGATCGTAACCGCATCCGCGAAAGCGTCACCATTCATCGTGGTACAGTGCAGGGCGGTGGGCTGACGAAGGTGGGTAGCGATAACCTGCTGATGATCAATGCGCATGTCGCACATGATTGTACGGTAGGTAATCGCTGTATCCTCGCCAACAACGCCACGCTGGCGGGGCACGTATCCGTCGATGATTTTGCGATCATCGGCGGTATGACGGCAGTTCATCAATTCTGCATTATCGGTGCGCATGTGATGGTCGGCGGCTGCTCCGGCGTGGCGCAGGATGTCCCTCCGTATGTGATTGCGCAGGGTAACCATGCGACGCCGTTCGGGGTAAATATCGAAGGGCTGAAGCGTCGCGGCTTTAGCCGTGAAGGGCTGGTGGCGATTCGTAATGCCTACAAACTGTTGTACCGCAGTGGTAAAACGCTCGACGAAGCGAAGCTGGAAATCGCTGAACTTGCTGAAAAGCATCCGGAAGTGAAGGCGTTTACCGAGTTCTTTGAGCGTTCAACGCGCGGTCCGATTCGTTAATGGCGGCACAGCGTCCTTTAACGATTGCCCTGGTCGCCGGTGAAACGTCCGGCGATATTCTTGGCGCAGGCTTAATTCGTGCGCTGAAAGCGCGCGTACCCAACGCCCGTTTTGTGGGCGTTGCGGGGCCGCGTATGCAGGCCGAAGGGTGTGAAGCCTGGTACGAAATGGAAGAGCTGGCGGTCATGGGCATTGTTGAAGTGCTCGGACGTTTACGCCGTTTGTTGCATATCCGCGCCGATCTGACCCGCCGTTTTACCGAACTCAAGCCCGATGTCTTTGTCGGGATTGATGCCCCTGATTTCAATATTACCCTCGAAGGTAATCTGAAAAAACAAGGGATTAAGACCATTCATTATGTCAGCCCGTCCGTTTGGGCCTGGCGACAGAAACGCGTTTTCAAAATAGGCAGATCCACCCATATGGTGCTGGCTTTTCTGCCTTTCGAAAAAGCGTTTTACGATAAATTTAACGTCCCGTGCCGCTTTATTGGTCACACCATGGCGGATGCCATGCCGCTGGACCCGGATAAAAATGCGGCGCGCGACGTGCTGGGTATCCCGCATGACGCCCATTGTCTGGCGCTACTGCCTGGCAGTCGTGGCGCGGAAGTGGAAATGCTCAGCGCCGACTTCCTGAAAACCGCACAATTGCTGCGACAGCGCTATCCCGACTTGGAAGTGGTAGTGCCGCTGGTGAACGCGAAACGCCGAGAGCAGTTTGAAAAAATTAAAGCGGAGGTTGCGCCGGATCTCGCCGTTCATTTGCTGGACGGCATGGCGCGCGAGGCGATGATCGCCAGCGACGCGGCTCTGCTGGCCTCGGGTACGGCGGCGCTGGAGTGTATGCTGGCAAAATGCCCGATGGTAGTGGGATATCGTATGAAGCCCTTCACTTTCTGGCTGGCGAAACGTCTGGTGAAAACGGAGTATGTGTCTTTGCCTAACCTGCTGGCGGGAAGAGAATTAGTCAAAGAGCTGTTGCAGGAAGAGTGCGAACCGCAAAAACTCGCCGAAGCGCTGTTGCCGCTACTGGCGAACGGTAAAACCAGCCATGCGATGCACGACACCTTCCGTGAACTGCATCAGCAGATCCGCTGTAATGCCGATGAGCAGGCGGCAGATGCCGTCCTGGAGTTAGCACAATGATCGAATTTGTTTATCCACACACCCATTTAGTGGCGGGTGTGGATGAAGTGGGCCGTGGCCCGCTGGTGGGCGCCGTAGTGACCGCCGCCGTGATCCTCGATCCGGCTCGCCCGATCGTCGGTCTGAATGATTCCAAAAAATTGTCTGAAAAGCGTCGTCTGTCATTGTATGACGAGATTAAAGAAAAGGCGTTAAGCTGGAGTCTGGGACGCGCGGAAGCGCATGAAATTGATGAGCTGAATATTTTTCACGCCACCATGCTCGCCATGCAGCGCGCTGTCGCTGGTCTGCATATTGCGCCAGAATATGTGCTGATCGACGGCAATCGCTGTCCGGCGCTGCCTGTGCCGTCAATGGCCGTGGTGAAAGGCGACAGCCGCGTGGCGGAGATTAGCGCGGCGTCTATTCTGGCGAAAGTCACCCGCGACGCAGAAATGGCGGCGCTGGATATCGTTTTTCCTCAGTATGGCTTTGCGCAGCACAAAGGCTATCCAACCGCTTTTCATCTGGAAAAGTTGGCACAGTATGGCGTGACGGCGCACCACCGACGCAGTTTTGCGCCTGTTAAACGCGCTCTGGGACTTGTGTCCTGATTCTTGTATCGAGAAATCTGAAGATGTCTGAACCACGTTTCGTTCACCTGCGGGTGCACAGCGACTACTCTATGATCGATGGGCTGGCGAAGACCGGGCCGCTGGTGAAAAAGGCGGCCTCATTAGGTATGCCTGCGCTGGCGATCACCGATTTTACCAACCTCTGCGGTCTGGTGAAGTTCTACGGAGCGGGTCATGGCGCGGGCATTAAACCCATCGTCGGGGCGGACTTTAACGTTCACAACGAACTGCTGGGAGATGAGCTGACTCATCTGACGGTACTGGCGGCGAATAATACGGGATACCAGAACCTGACGTTGCTGATCTCGAAAGCGTATCAGCGCGGCTACGGCGCGGCAGGCCCGATTATCGAGCGCGACTGGCTGGTAGAGCTTAAAGAAGGTTTGATCCTGCTTTCCGGCGGGCGCATGGGCGACGTAGGCCGCTGTCTGCTACGCGGCAACCAGGCGCTGGTGGAAGAGTGCGTTGCTTTCTATGAAGCGCATTTTCCCGATCGCTACTTTCTGGAACTGATCCGTACCGGCAGACAGGATGAAGAGACCTATCTCCATGCTGCGGTTGAACTGGCTGAGGCACGTGGTTTGCCGGTTGTCGCGACAAACGATGTCCGTTTTCTTGAAAGCGATGATTTTGACGCCCATGAAATTCGTGTCGCGATCCACGACGGTTTCACGCTTGACGATCCTAAGCGTCCGCGCAATTACTCGCCGCAGCAATATATGCGCAGCATCGATGAGATGTGCGAGCTGTTCGCCGATATTCCGGAGGCGCTGGAAAATACGGTGGAGATTGCCAAACGCTGCAACGTAACGGTGCGTCTGGGTGAATATTTCCTGCCGCAGTTCCCGACCGGCGATATGACCACCGAAGATTATCTGGTCAAAAAATCGAAAGAGGGGCTGGAAGAGCGTCTGGCTTTCCTGTTTCCGGACGAAGAAGAGCGCAAAAAGCGTCGCCCGGAATATGACGAGCGTCTGGATATTGAACTACAGGTTATCAACCAGATGGGGTTCCCTGGCTACTTCCTCATCGTGATGGAGTTTATCCAGTGGTCAAAAGATAACGGCGTGCCGGTAGGGCCGGGACGTGGTTCCGGGGCCGGTTCGCTGGTGGCCTACGCGCTGAAAATTACCGACCTTGATCCGCTGGAATTTGACCTGCTGTTCGAACGTTTCCTGAACCCGGAACGTGTCTCGATGCCTGACTTCGACGTTGACTTCTGTATGGAGAAACGCGACCAGGTGATTGAGCACGTCGCAGACATGTACGGGCGTGATGCGGTATCGCAAATTATCACCTTCGGTACGATGGCGGCGAAAGCCGTTATCCGCGATGTGGGCCGCGTGCTGGGGCATCCGTACGGTTTTGTCGATCGTATCTCGAAGCTGGTGCCGCCCGATCCGGGCATGACGCTGGCAAAAGCCTTTGAAGCGGAACCGCAACTGCCGGAAATTTACGAAGCGGACGAAGAGGTCAGAGCGCTGATCGATATGGCGCGTAAGCTTGAAGGCGTCACGCGTAACGCCGGTAAGCACGCTGGCGGCGTGGTCATCGCGCCGACCAAAATTACCGACTTTGCGCCGCTGTACTGCGATGAAGAGGGCAAGCATCCGGTTACCCAGTTTGATAAAAGCGACGTGGAATATGCCGGGCTGGTGAAGTTCGACTTCCTCGGTTTGCGTACGCTGACCATCATCAACTGGGCGCTGGAGATGATCAACAAGCGGCGCGAGAAAAACGGCGAGCCGCCGCTGGATATCGCCGCCATTCCGCTGGACGATAAAAAAAGCTTCGACATGCTGCAGCGCTCGGAAACCACGGCGGTCTTCCAGCTTGAATCGCGCGGCATGAAAGATCTGATCAAACGTCTGCAGCCGGACTGCTTTGAAGATATGATCGCGCTGGTGGCCCTGTTCCGTCCCGGTCCGTTGCAGTCAGGGATGGTAGATAACTTTATCGACCGTAAGCACGGTCGTGAAGAACTCTCTTACCCGGACGTTCAGTGGCAGCATGAAAGCCTGAAGCCGGTACTGGAGCCGACCTACGGCATCATTCTGTATCAGGAACAGGTGATGCAGATTGCCCAGGTACTTTCCGGGTATACTCTCGGCGGCGCGGATATGCTGCGTCGTGCGATGGGTAAGAAAAAGCCGGAGGAGATGGCCAAACAGCGTTCCGTTTTTGAAGAGGGCGCGAAAAAGAACGGTATTGACGGCGAACTGGCGATGAAAATCTTTGACCTGGTGGAGAAATTCGCCGGTTACGGGTTTAACAAATCGCACTCCGCAGCCTATGCGCTGGTTTCTTACCAGACGCTATGGCTAAAGGCGCACTATCCGGCTGAATTTATGGCGGCGGTGATGACTGCCGATATGGACAACACCGAGAAGGTCGTCGGCCTGGTGGACGAATGCTGGCGGATGGGACTGAAAATTCTGCCGCCGGATATTAACTCCGGATTGTACCATTTCCACGTTAACGATGAGGGCGAGATCGTCTACGGCATCGGCGCGATCAAAGGCGTCGGCGAAGGGCCGATCGAAGCGATCATCGACGCGCGTAATCAGGGCGGCTATTTCCGCGAACTGTTTGATCTGTGCGCGCGGACCGACACCAAAAAGCTCAACCGCCGGGTGCTGGAAAAGCTGATCATGTCCGGGGCGTTCGACCGCCTGGGGCCGCACCGCGCCGCGCTGATGAACTCATTGGGCGATGCGCTGAAAGCCGCCGACCAGCACGCCAAAGCGGAAGCTATCGGTCAGGCGGATATGTTCGGCGTACTGGCGGAAGAGCCGGAGCAAATCGAGCAATCCTATGCCAGCTGCCAGCCGTGGCCGGAGCAGGTGGTGTTAGATGGGGAACGTGAAACGTTGGGGCTGTACCTGACGGGCCACCCTATCAATCAGTATTTAAAAGAAATTGAGCGCTATGTCGGCGGGGTAAGGCTCAAAGACATGCATCCGACAGAACGTGGTAAAGTCACCACGGCTGCGGGGCTCGTGATTGCCGCAAGGGTTATGGTCACCAAGCGCGGCAATCGTATCGGCATCTGTACGCTGGATGACCGTTCCGGGCGTCTGGAAGTGATGTTATTTACCGACGCGCTGGATAAATACCAGCAGTTGCTGGAAAAAGACCGCATACTTATCGTCAGCGGACAGGTCAGCTTTGATGACTTCAGCGGGGGGCTTAAAATGACCGCCCGCGAAGTGATGGATATTGACGAAGCTCGCGAAAAATACGCTCGCGGGCTTGCTATCTCGCTGACGGACAGGCAAATTGATGACCAGCTTTTAAACCGACTCCGTCAGTCTCTGGAACCCCACCGCTCGGGGACCATTCCAGTACATCTCTACTATCAGAGGGCGGATGCGCGTGCGCGGCTGCGTTTTGGCGCAACGTGGCGTGTCTCTCCGAGCGATCGTTTACTTAACGATCTGCGTGGCCTCATTGGTTCGGAGCAGGTGGAACTGGAGTTTGACTAATACAGGAATACTATGAGTCTGAATTTCCTTGATTTTGAACAGCCGATAGCAGAGCTGGAAGCGAAAATCGATTCTCTGACTGCGGTAAGCCGCCAGGATGAGAAACTGGATATTAATATCGATGAAGAAGTCCATCGCCTGCGCGAAAAAAGCGTAGAACTGACGCGCAAAATCTTCGCCGATCTCGGCGCATGGCAGGTAGCCCAACTGGCGCGCCATCCGCAGCGTCCGTACACCCTGGATTATGTTCGTCTGGCGTTTGATGAGTTTGATGAGCTGGCGGGCGATCGCGCCTATGCGGATGACAAAGCCATCGTCGGCGGTATCGCGCGTCTGGAAGGGCGACCGGTGATGATCATTGGTCATCAGAAAGGTCGTGAAACCAAAGAAAAAATTCGTCGTAACTTTGGGATGCCAGCACCGGAAGGCTACCGCAAAGCGCTGCGCCTGATGGAAATGGCTGAACGCTTCAACATGCCGATTATCACCTTCATCGACACCCCGGGCGCTTACCCTGGCGTGGGCGCGGAAGAGCGTGGTCAGTCTGAAGCTATCGCCCGCAACCTGCGCGAGATGTCCCGTCTGAGCGTGCCGGTTATCTGTACCGTTATCGGCGAAGGCGGCTCCGGCGGCGCATTGGCGATTGGCGTGGGTGATAAAGTGAATATGCTGCAATACAGCACCTACTCCGTTATCTCTCCGGAAGGCTGTGCTTCCATTCTGTGGAAGAGCGCCGACAAAGCGCCGCTGGCAGCAGAAGCGATGGGCATCATCGCGCCGCGTCTGAAAGAGCTGAAGCTAATCGATTCCATCATTCCGGAGCCGCTGGGCGGCGCGCACCGTAATCCGGAAGCGATGGCGGCATCGCTAAAAGCGCAGCTGCTGGAAGATTTAGCCGATCTCGATGTGTTAAGCACCGATGATTTAAAAAACCGTCGTTACCAGCGTTTGATGAGCTACGGTTACGCCTAATCATTTACCTCATTTTTTCCAGGAGGCCGGATAATCCGGCCTCTTTTTTTTGAACGAGGAAAAATGAGACGCCAATGAGTTGATGTGATTAAACGCAACGGCATGTTCTCCCTGACACTGTATCAACTGCCAGGCGTGTGGCCAGGGCAGGCAGTGAACTACCCTTCAAGGAGAAAATTATGGGATTGCAAAAAACACTGGCGCTCAGCGCCGTGGCGGCAGGGATCATGTTGAGCTTATCCGGTGCGCAGGCCGCGCCGCTGCTTAGCAGTAGTGAGCCAATGACCATCAACGCCAGCGATCTGGCGGCGAAAGAGAAAGCGCTGACGGATTTTCCGTTAATGGAGGCAGTGAAATCCTCTATCCAGACGTTGGATAACAGCGCGGTCGAACAAATCGAACCGGGGCGCGCCGCTAACCCGGCAAACGTAAAACGCGTTGAAAGTATTCTGAAAGAGGCCGACTGGGATTATCTGTTCCCGATGCGCGCGCCGGAATACACTTACTCTAACTTCCTGAAAGCGATAGGTAAATTCCCGGCGGTTTGTGGTACCTACACCGATGGACGCGATAGCGACGCTATCTGCCGTAAAACCCTGGCTACTATGTTTGCGCATTTTGCCCAGGAGACGGGCGGTCACGAAAGCTGGCGTGACATTCCGGAATGGCGTCAGGCGCTGGTCTATCTGCGCGAAGTCGGCTGGACAGAAGGGCAGAAAGGCGGCTACAACGGCGAATGTAACCCGGATGTATGGCAGGGCCAGACCTGGCCATGCGGTAAAGATAAGGACGGCGATTTCCTCAGCTATTTTGGTCGCGGGGCAAAACAGCTTTCTTATAACTACAACTATGGGCCTTTCTCTGACGCGATGTATGGCGACGTTCGCCCTCTGCTGGATAAACCCGAGCTGGTGGCGGATACCTGGATGAACCTGGCGAGCGCCGTCTTCTTCTTTGTGTATCCGCAGCCGCCGAAGCCGTCTATGCTACATGTGATTGACGGTACCTGGCAGCCAAACGATCGCGATAAAGCAAACGGCCTGGTATCAGGTTTCGGCGTCACCATTCAAATCATCAATGGCGGCGTGGAGTGCGGCGGCGCAGATGAGAATGCGCAGTCGCTTAACCGTATCGCCTACTACAAAGAGTTTGCCAACTACCTGAAAGTGCCGGTGCCGGCTGACGAAGTGTTGGGCTGTAAAAAGATGAAGCAGTTCGATGAAGGCGGTGCTGGCGCGCTACCGATCTATTGGGAAGAGGACTGGGGCTGGAGCGCCGATACTGCGGACGGTAAAACCTATTCCTGCCAGTTAGTGGGATATCAAACGCCGTATACCGCCTTTAAAGAGGGCGACTACACGAAATGTGTACAGCATTATTTCAACGTTAATGTCGTCGATGATAACGGAACCACTGAACCGGATGTCACGCCAACTCCGGCGCCAGTGACGGATGAAAACGTGGCGCCAGTCGCGCGCATTGCCGGACCGGTCGGTGCGGTGGAAGCCGGTAGCCCGGTTTCACTCAGCGCGGAAGGATCGACCGACGCGAATGGCGACAAGCTCACCTATACCTGGATGTCGCAGGATGGCAAAACGCTGAGCGGCCAGGATAAAGCCGTTGTGATTTTCAACGCGCCGGATGTCACTCAGAACACCCAGTATGTAGTGAATCTGACCGTTAGCGACGGTACGCTCTCCAGCACTGCGGTTTATACGCTGAATGTGAAAGCGAAGGCCGCCGCTGCGGATGACGAAGATAAGACTACCAGCTACCCTGCCTGGAGCAGCAGCCAGAAATGGAATCCGGGCGACATCGTTAACAGTAATGGCGCATTGTATCAGTGCAAACCGTTCCCGGAAGGCTCATGGTGTAATGTTGCGCCTGCCTACTATGAGCCCGGCGTAGGGATTGCCTGGGCCGATGCATGGAACGCATTGTAATAAGATAAATCCTGTCGGTGCTTTGCATCGGCAGGATTGTTACTATGCTTATCTCAGGTTTTTTCAGGAGAAAGCATGAACATCATCGCCATTATGGGGCCGCACGGGGTTTATTATAAAGATGAACCCATCAAGGAGCTTGAGCGTGCATTACAATCCCTGGGATTTCAAATTATCTGGCCGCAAAATAGCGTTGACTTGTTGAAGTTTATTGAACATAACCCGCGCATCTGCGGCGTTATTTTTGACTGGGATGAATACAGTCTCGACCTTTGTAGCGAAATCAACCAGTTAAATGAATACCTTCCTCTCTACGCCTTTATCAATACCAACTCCACGCTGGATGTTAGCGTTCACGATATGCGCATGGCGCTGTGGTTTTTTGAGTATGCGTTGGGGCTGGCTGAAGATATCGCGACGCGCATTCATCAATATACAAACGAATATCTCGATAATATTACGCCGCCGTTTACCAAAGCGCTGTTTACCTACGCCAAAGAAGGAAAATATACCTTTTGTACGCCGGGTCATATGGCGGGAACGGCGTATCAGAAAAGCCCGCCAGGCTGTCTGTTTTATGACTTTTTTGGCGGCAATACCTTAAAAGCTGATGTGTCGATTTCGGTGACTGAACTGGGATCGCTGCTGGATCACACCGGGCCGCATCTGGAAGCGGAAGAGTATATCGCCCGTACTTTTGGCGCCGAGCAGAGTTATATGGTGACGAACGGTACGTCGACCTCGAATAAAATTGTCGGTATGTATGCCGCGCCTGCGGGAAGTACGCTACTTATTGATCGTAATTGCCATAAATCGCTGGCGCATTTGCTGATGATGAGCGATGTGGTGCCTCTCTGGTTGAAGCCGACGCGCAATGCGCTCGGTATTCTCGGCGGTATTCCTAAGCGTGAATTTACCCGCGACAGCATTGCGCGTAAGGTGGAGGAAACCGCGCAGGCGCAATGGCCAGTTCATGCGGTTATCACCAATTCGACTTACGATGGTCTGCTGTATAACACTGACTGGATCAAGCAGATGCTGGACGTTCCCTCGATCCATTTTGATTCCGCCTGGGTACCCTATACCCATTTCCATCCGATCTACCAGGGGAAAAGCGGGATGAGCGGCGATCGGGTGCCCGGAAAAGTGATTTTCGAAACGCAATCCACCCATAAAATGCTGGCGGCTTTTTCGCAGGCGTCGCTTATTCATATCAAAGGGGAATATGACGAAGAGACGTTTAACGAAGCGTTTATGATGCACACTTCCACATCGCCGAGCTATCCCATTGTCGCCTCTATCGAGACCGCGGCGGCGATGCTGCGCGGCAATCCAGGGAAAAGATTGATTCATCGTTCGGTGGAGCGGGCGCTCCATTTTCGTAAAGAGGTACAGCGGTTACGTGAAGAGTCCGATAGCTGGTTCTTTGATATCTGGCAGCCGGAAGAGGTTGATGAGGCCGAATGCTGGCCGGTCACGCCGGGAGAAACCTGGCATGGCTTCACCGATGCCGATGACGATCATATGTTTCTCGATCCGGTTAAGGTGACAATCCTGACGCCGGGGATGGATGAACAGGGCAACATGAGCGAAGAGGGGATACCCGCCGCGCTGGTGGCGAAGTTCCTCGATGAGCGAGGCGTGGTGGTGGAAAAAACCGGGCCGTATAATCTGCTGTTTTTGTTCAGCATAGGGATTGATAAGACCCGTGCGATGGGGCTGCTGCGCGGACTGACGGAATTTAAACGCGCCTACGATCTTAACCTGCGCGTCAAAAATATGTTGCCGGATCTGTATGCGGAAGATCCGGATTTTTATCGCAATATGCGCATTCAGGATCTGGCGCAGGGGATTCATAAACTGATCCGCCAGCACGATCTTCCGGGGCTGATGCTGCGGGCGTTCGAGGTTTTACCGGAGATGATCATGACCCCGCACCAGGCCTGGCAGCGTCAGATCAAAGGCGAGGTGGAAACCGTGGCGCTCGATCAACTGCCAGGGCGCGTTTCCGCGAATATGATCCTGCCTTATCCGCCAGGCGTTCCGCTGTTGATGCCCGGCGAGAGGATCACGCAACAGAGTCGGGCCGTGCTCGATTTTCTGCTGATGCTCTGCTCGATTGGCCAGCATTATCCCGGTTTTGAAACGGATATTCACGGTGCGAAACGGAATGAAGACGGGGTGTACCAGGTACGAGTCTTAAAACACGCCTGTTAGCTTGCCTGACGGGAATGTGACGAGTAACGTACTGATAATCAATAAAGGAGACGCTATGCTGGGATTAAAACAGGTTCATCACATCGCGATCATTGCGACAGACTATGCGGTGAGCAAGGCGTTTTATTGCGATATTCTGGGGTTCGATCTGCTAAGCGAAGTCTGGCGGGAAGAGCGTGACTCGTGGAAGGGCGATTTGGCACTAAACGGGCAGTATGTGATTGAGCTTTTCTCTTTTCCCTTCCCTCCGGCGCGTCCAAGCCGACCTGAAGCCTGCGGCCTGCGCCATCTGGCTTTCAGCGTGGAAAATGTGGAAAACGCCGTTGCGCATCTGGAAAAGCATCAGGTTAAGTGCGAACCGATACGCATCGATCCGTATACCGGGAAGCGCTTTACTTTTTTCAACGATCCGGACGGTTTACCGCTTGAGCTGTATGAGCAGTAAGGCTTGTCATTAAGACGCTCGCCAGGTAACGTTGCCGGGCTAAGTCACTATAAGCATGGATCATGACCACTCTCACGTTGAATACCTCGTTACTCTCTTCTCGCCGTATTCTGGCTGCCTTTAGCGGTGGCCTGGATTCTACGGTGCTTCTGCATCAACTGGTGTTGTGGCGAGAACGCCATCCTGACGTCACGCTGCGTGCTATCCATATTCATCACGGTTTAAGCCCTCATGCTGATAGCTGGGTGCGGCATTGCGAAACCGTATGCGAACGCTGGCAGGTTCCGCTGGTAGTGGAGCGGGTGACGCTGGCGGATAATGGCCTGGGTATCGAGGCCCATGCGCGTGAAGCGCGCTACCGGGCGTTCGCACAGACGCTATTGCCTGGCGAAGTGCTGGCAACCGCGCAGCACCTTGACGATCAGTGTGAAACGTTCCTGCTGGCGTTAAAGCGCGGCAGCGGTCCGGCCGGACTTTCCGCGATGGGAGAACGCTCGCCTTTTGCCGGAACTCTGCTTCTTCGCCCGCTGTTGAGAGAAACGCGGAAGACGCTGGAACAGTGGGCTGTGCGGCATGGCTTATGCTGGATCGAAGATGAAAGCAATCAGGATGACGCCTACGATCGCAATTTTTTACGCCTGCGCGCGCTTCCGCTCTTGCAGCAGCGCTGGCCGCATTTTCCTGCGGCAGTAGCCCGTAGCGCGACGCTCTGCGCCGAGCAAGAACGGCTGCTGGACGAGCTTCTGGCCAGCGATCTTACGGACTGTATCACGGCGGAGGGAACATTGCGGCTCTCTCCATTAATGTCGATGAGCGATGTACGGCGGGCGGCGATTTTGCGTCGCTGGCTGGCGATGCGTAATGCGCCGATGCCCTCTCGCGACGCGCTGGAACGTATCTGGCAGGAGGTGGCGCTGGCGCGCGACGATGCCTCTCCCTGTTTACGCTTTGGCGATCGCGAGATTCGCCGTTATCAGTCGCAACTGTGGTGGATTAAATCCGTGGCCGGACAACACGAAACGACGGTCGCCTGGCCCGTCTGGCAAACACCGCTGGCGCTGCCTGCCGGCTTAGGGACGGTACAGCTCGTTCCTGGCGGCGAACTGCGCCGACCGCGAGAGGAAGAATCCGTCAGCATTCGGTTTAAAGCGCCAGGGTTGCTACACATTGTGGGACGTCACGGCGGACGTAAATTAAAGAAAATCTGGCAGGAGCAGGGGATCCCGCCCTGGCGACGAGACACCACGCCGCTGTTGTTTTACGGCGAAACGCTGATTGCGGCTGCGGGTGTTTTTGTGACGCGTGAGGGAGCAGCAGAAGATAAAGAAGGGGTGAGTCTGGTTTGGCATGCCTGATGGCGCTGCGCTTATCAGGCCTACGTATCGCATGGAACGTAGGCCGGATAAGGTGCTTGCACCACCATCCGGCAACAAAATACTCAGGATTCGCTAACTACCACGGTACCAATTTCCGGGTGGCTGAAACTAGCGATTTTATCGAGACGAAGCTCACAAGACTCGCCGGAAACCTCGGCAAGCAGATATTCTACGTTTTTACGTAAGATCAAATCGTTCGCTTTTGCCTGCAAAACCTCGCCATCTTTTAACGTTAGCGTCAGTATTAAATGATGCATGCAGGCAAGCTCAAGACTATCGTAGTCATCGCAATTAATGGGTTGATAAGTTTCATTCATTGACATAATCGCTCACCAGTAAGTTCGCGGCAGCATAAGCTGCCTTTTCCCTGACCGACTCTGAAAGGGCGCTATCTGCCGCCACTTCATTAAGCACTTTCAATACACAACCCAGCGCATCCGGGACATACCCTAAGTCTCCGCTGGCGATTTCCGCATACCGCTTGCGTACTAACTCACAATATTTTTCCACATGCCCTCCTGTCAGCATTCTGACTTAACCGTGGATGCAAGTCTAAGCCTACGAAGTTAAATCTTGTTTAGCAAGGTGACTATACCATACTCATTTGCGCAATATCAGCGCCTGACGCGAGTGGGTAAAAGATTCGTTAACAGCCTTTTAGCACGGTTTTCGCTACAATGGGCGCCTGATTCGAAAGGAGTTTTCTCATGGCGCTTAAAGCGACAATTTATAAAGCCGTCGTCAATGTGGCTGACCTTGATCGCAACCGATTTCTGGATGCGGCATTGACGCTGGCGCGTCACCCTTCTGAAACGCAGGAGCGCATGATGCTGCGCCTGTTGGCATGGATAAAATATGCTGATGAACGGTTGCAGTTTACACGCGGGCTCAGCGCGGAAGATGAGCCGGAGGCCTGGCTGCGCAACGATCATCTGGGCATCGATCTCTGGATAGAGCTGGGGCTGCCGGATGAGCGCCGTATTAAGAAAGCCTGTACTCAGGCGAGCGACGTCGCGCTCTTTGCTTATAACTCCCGGGCGGCGCAAATCTGGTGGCAGCAGCATCAAAGCAAGTGCGCGCAGTTCGCTAACCTGTCCGTCTGGTATCTGGATGACGGGCAGCTGGCGCAGCTCAGTGAATTTGCCGATCGTACCATGACGTTACAGGCGACCATTCAGGACGGCGCAATCTGGCTTTCTGATGCTCGGAATAATCTGGAAATACAGCTAACCGCCTGGCAACAGCCCTCATGATTGCCATCTCCCGGACGGTCTCCATAGCCGATAATGAGCTAGAAATTACGGCCATTCGCGCGCAGGGCGCGGGTGGTCAGCACGTAAATAAGACCTCTAGCGCGATTCATTTGCGCTTTGACATTCGGGCCTCTGGCCTGCCAGAGTATTATAAACAGCGTTTGCTGACGGCCAGCCACCATCTGATAAGCGATGATGGCGTCATTATCATTAAGGCGCAGGAGTTCCGGAGCCAGGAACTCAACCGGGAAGCGGCTATCGCCAGGCTGGTTGCCGTCATAAAAGAATTAACCGCGGAGCAGAAAAGCCGTCGCGCAACCCGCCCGACGCGTGCCTCGAAAGAGCGCCGCTTGTCCTCAAAGGCGCAAAAATCTTCTGTAAAGGCGCTTCGCGGCAAAGTTCGTCGTCCACTGGATTGACGGGCAGGAATAGCAATTTCATAAGGATTTTATGGTGAGAACAGCAATATTGTCAGTAGCGGCAGCCTGTACGCTATTTGCATTGATAGGGTGTAATAACCGTGCGGAAGTTGACGCCCTGCAACCTGCGCAGGCGGCGGAATTAAAACCCATGCAGCAAAGCTGGCGCGGCGTGCTGCCCTGTGCGGATTGTGAAGGTATTGAAACGTCACTGTTTCTGGAAAAAGACGGCACATGGGTGATGAACGAGCGCTATCAGGGCGTGCGCGAAGAACCTTCCTCTTTTGCGTCATACGGTACCTGGGCGCGGACGGCGGATAAACTGGTGTTAACCGACAGCAATGGCGAGAAATCGTATTATCGCGCGAAGGGCAATGCGCTGGAGATGCTCGACAGAGAAGGCAATCCGGTGGCTTCGCAGCTTAATTATACGCTTGTGCCTGTTACCGCCAGCCTGCCGGTAACGCCAATGCCGCTGCGTGGTATGTATGTATACAGGGCCGATGCGGCGACCTTTACCGATTGTGCGACCGGAAAACGGCTGCCGGTCGCCAGTAACGCCGAGCTTGAGCGCGGCTATCTGACGGCAAAAGGTGAAGCGGAAAAACCGGTGCTGCTAACGGTAGAAGGGCATTTTGTGTTTGCCGCGAACCCGGACACGGGCGAGCCGGTAAAAACGCTAATAGCCGATAAAAATGCGAAGTTTGCGCCGGGTAAAGATTGCACTCACTAATAAAAGGCCTCGCAGGGTGCGAGGCCTTTACATACCTGCCGGATTGTGCCGGGCAATGCCAACAAAATGTCGTTTAGCCTTTAATCGCCTTGACCAGATAATCAACGATATCGCCGGTTTTAATCAGCGATTTTTCACCGCTACGACGGTATTTATACTCAATATCGTCGTTATCCAGGTTGCGATCGCCAATCACGATAGTATGTGGAATACCAATCAGCTCCATATCGGCAAACATCACGCCCGGGCGCTCTTTACGGTCGTCCATCAGCACTTCAATGCCCTGCGCGCGCAATTCGCTGTACAGCTTTTCCGCCAGCTCCTGCACACGGAAGGATTTGTGCATATTCATCGGCAGAATAGCGACCTGGAAAGGCGCAATGGCGTCAGGCCATACAATGCCGCGCTCGTCAAAGTTCTGCTCGATAGCCGCGGCAACGACACGTGTTACGCCGATACCGTAGCAGCCCATTGTCAGAATCTGGTTACGGCCATCTTCACCCTGAACGGAGGCTTTCAGCGCTTCTGAGTACTTGGTACCTAACTGGAAGATGTGACCCACTTCGATACCGCGTTTGATAAGTAACGTTCCCTGACCATCCGGACTCGGATCGCCGGCGACTACGTTACGGATGTCGGCAACAACAGGCGTCGCCACATCGCGATCCCAGTTAATACCAAAGTAGTGTTTACCGTCGATGTTGGCGCCAGCGGCAAAATCGCTCATGGCGGCAACGGTGCGATCGATGATGACCGGAATCGGCATATTGACCGGGCCGAGGGAGCCAGGGCCGGCATTAATCACGGCGCGAATCTCTTCTTCGGTAGCGAAGGTCAGCGGGCTGGCAACCTGCGGCAGTTTTTCCGCTTTAACTTCATTCAGTTCATGATCGCCGCGAACCAGCAGAGCCACCAGCGGAGACTTGCTGTCTTTCACCGCTTTCACCAGCAGCGTTTTTACCGTTTTTTCAATTGGCAGGTTGAACTGTTCCACCAGCTCCGCGATGGTTTTGGCATTTGGCGTATCGACCAGAGTCATTTCCTGCGTCGCCGCTGCGCGCGGCGTTTGTGGCGCGATAGCTTCTGCCAGTTCAATGTTAGCCGCGTAATCAGAAACATCAGAGAAAACGATATCGTCTTCGCCGCTTTGCGCCAGCACCTGGAATTCATGCGAGGCGTTGCCGCCTATAGAACCGGTATCGGCCTGTACCGCGCGGAAATCCAGCCCCATACGGCTGAAGATACGGCTATACGCGGCGTACATGGCGTCATAGGTTTCCTGCAACGATTCCTGAGAGGTGTGGAAAGAGTAAGCATCTTTCATCAGGAATTCGCGCGAACGCATCACGCCAAAACGCGGACGCACTTCATCACGGAATTTGGTCTGGATTTGGAAGAAGTTCAGCGGCAACTGCTTATAAGAGCTGAGTTCATTACGCACCAGATCGGTGATAACTTCTTCGTGGGTCGGGCCGAGTACGAACGGACGCTCGCCACGGTCGACAAAACGCAGCAGTTCCGGACCATACTGTTCCCAACGACCACTCTCTTGCCACAGGTCGGCTGGCTGAACGACTGGCATCGACACCTCGATAGCACCGGCGTTGTTCATCTCTTCACGCACGATGTTTTCGACTTTTTTCAGGACGCGCAGGCCGGTCGGCAGCCAGGTATATAACCCGGAGGCGAGCTTGCGGATCATCCCGGCGCGCAGCATCAGCTGGTGGCTGATAACCTCGGCGTCGGCAGGTGTCTCCTTCAGAGTGGAGAGCAGGTATTGGCTAGTACGCATGTTGTTACGGTTCCAGTTGAACGATCGAACAGGCTCAATGTGAGCCTGATACAAAAAAAGTGATTTAGTTTACCAGCGTGCAAGAGATGTCAAAAGAGAAGGGCGTGAAATTACCGTGGTTCCAGCGCAAACACTTCAAATCCGGTGTTAACCACACGCCAGCGCACGTTAAAATCATGCAGCCAGACGGCATAGGTTTTGCCCGTCTCTTCACCCTTACGATAAGCCGGGCGAGGATCTTGCGCCAGCACATCGCAAATAAATGTCCGTAGCTGCGGATAACGCCTTTCCAGCGTCGTAAGCTGTTGAGCCACCTCAGCGGTAAAACTCACGGGCATTTCAGCTATCGGCGCCTGTTGTGCATAGCTGGCGGCGGCGTCCGGTAAGGCTTCGGCAAACGGTAAATACGGTTTGATATCCACCACCGGCGTGCCATCCACCAGATCCAGACTGCCTAATTTCAGAATTACGCTCTCTTTCCGGCACTCGATACCTTTTAGCGCAACGAGCGACATGCCAATCGGATTGGGGCGGAATGTGGAGCGCGTGGCAAAAACGCCCATTCTGGCGTTACCGCCAAGACGGGGCGGACGAACTGTTGGCCGCCAGCCGCCGGCCATCGTCTGATGAAAAACAAAAAGCACCCACAAATGGCTGAAAGCTTCCAGGCCGCGAACGGCATCGGCCTGGTTGTAAGGCGCTATCAGATGCAGTTCGCCGCAGGCGCTTTTGACCAGACCGGGCTGGCGCGGAACGGCGAATTTTTCTTTATAGGGGGAGCGAATAACGCCGATTTGTTCAAACTGAAAGCTGCTCATTTCGCCGAAATATTCAGGGCGGACCCGATACAAACCGCCTGACGGTAGCAGCCTGGCGTGCCGCTGGTAATTTCACAGCTGTGCAGCAGGACGGCGTTGGCTTTCATTTTAGATGCATTAATCTGCATACGCTTGCGCGCAGTTGGAATGTTAGGCGGAGAGTCTTGATTTGTCGCCTGGCAGGATTCGCCGCTAACCTCGCCAAGATCGCGGAAAGGTTTGCCGACTAAGTCTTCAGCATTGGTGTAAATCCTGACGGGAGCGGCACGCGGCGCTTTAGGTTTCTCCGGCTCCGCTTTTGGCGGGGTTGCGGTGCTTTGAACAGGTTCAACAGGGGATCTGCTTAGCATGGAACAACCGCCCAGCATGAGTGCCAATAAACAGATCGGTAAAGCACGCATAATATTTCCTCAATGAATGTTCTAATTGCCAGATATTGAATCAGGAGCTTGCATAAATGACAAGACGGGCAATAGCCCGTCCTGAATAATATTACAGATTGTGGAATCAGCCTAAAACTTACCAGCCTTTCACCGCGCCGCCATTAAAAACTTTATTTGCGGCTTCGTACACTTCATCAGACTGGTAAGCCTGAACGAATTTTTTCACATTCTCGGCGTCTTTGTTATCTTCACGCGTCACGATCAGGTTAACGTACGGAGAATCTTTATCTTCAACGAAGATACCGTCTTTCGCTGGCGTCAGGCCAATCTGGCTAGCGTATGTCGTATTGATGACCGCTAACGCGATCTGCGCGTCATCCAACGAACGCGGCAACTGCGGCGCTTCCAGCTCAACAATTTTCAGATTTTTCGGGTTTTCCACTATATCCAGCGAGGTAGGAAGCAGACCGACGCCGTCTTTCAGCTTAATCAGCCCTACTTTTTGCAGCAGCAGCAGGGAACGACCAAGGTTGGTCGGGTCGTTAGGCACAGCGACCTGGGAACCGTCCTGGAGCTCATCCAGAGATTTAATTTTTTTGGAATATCCTGCAATGGGATAGACAAAAGTCTTACCTACAGAAACCAGTTTGTAGCCGCGATCTTTGATTTGCTGATCCAGATACGGTTTGTGCTGGAAGGCATTGGCATCGATATCGCCTTTGCTCAGCGCTTCATTAGGCAGAACATAATCATTAAAGGTCACCAATTCCACGTCCAGGCCGTATTTTTCTTTCGCGACTTTCTGCGCGACTTCGGCAACTTGCTGCTCTGCGCCAACGATTACGCCGACTTTAATATGATTCGGATCTTTTTCATCCTGACCGCAACCTGCAAGTGCCAGAGAACCAATCAGAGCACCCACTGCCGCAAAGGTTTTGAATTTGAACGCCATGCTTATTTCCTTAATGAGTATTTGTGTTGTGTTTAACGTTACTTATGCGTGACAGCCCTGACGATGCGATCGCCGGATAACTGAATTAAATAAACCAGAACGACGAGTAATACCAGCACCGTATTCATCACGGTAGCATTGTATCCAATATAACCGTACTGATAGCCGATTTGACCGAGGCCGCCTGCGCCGACGGCACCGCCCATTGCGGAGTAACCGACCAGGGTGATCAGTGTAATGGTTGCCGCATTCACCAGACCAGGCAGCGCTTCCGGTAAAAGGATTTTACGTACAATTTGCAGCGGCGTGGCGCCCATCGCTCGCGAGGCTTCAATCAGCCCGGCAGGGATCTCTAATAACGCATTTTCCACCATACGGGCGATAAAAGGCGCGGCGCCGACGGTCAGCGGTACAATCGCGGCCTGCAAACCAATGGAGGTGCCGACAATTATTCGGGTAAAAGGAATCATCCACACCAGCAGGATGATAAAGGGAATCGAGCGGAAAATATTGACCACCGCAGAAAGGGCGCGATACAGCCTGGCGTTCTCCATAATCTGCCCCGGGCGCGTAACATACAGCAATACGCCGACCGGCAGGCCAATCACGAAACCGAAGAAACCGGAGACAAAGGTCATCGCCAGCGTTTCCCAGACGCCACGAACCAGTAACCACATCATTGCCTCAGACATAACCCAGTACCTCTACTTTCACATGGTGATCCTGCAGCCAGGCAATTGCGGCTTGCGTCTCTTCTTGTGTGCCGTGCATTTCCGTTAGCATAATGCCGAACTTCACACCGCCCGCGTAATCCATCTGCGCGCTGATAATATTATTGTTCACGTTGAAACGACGCGCGGTTTCAGAAAGCAGCGGGGCATCCACAGACTGCCCGGTGAACTCCATGCGCAGCATCGGCACGCTGTCAGTTTCCGGCGACGCTTTCAAACGCGCCTGGTAATCTTCCGGAATGTCCAGGTGCAGAGTGGACTGAATAAACTTCTGCGCCAGCGGCGTTTTAGGATGCGAGAAGACTTCGCTGACCGTATCCTGCTCAATAAGCTCGCCATTACTGATGACGGCAACACAGTCGCAGATACGTTTCACGACATCCATTTCATGAGTGATAAGCAGAATCGTCAACCCCAGACGACGGTTGATATCTTTCAGCAATTCCAGAATCGAACGGGTCGTCGCGGGATCAAGCGCGCTGGTGGCTTCATCGCACAGCAACACTTTTGGATTACTGGCTAACGCGCGGGCAATCGCGACACGCTGTTTCTGACCGCCGGAAAGATTTGCCGGATAGCTGTCGTGTTTGTCGCCAAGACCGACTAAATCCAGCAGCTCTGTGACACGGCGTTTGATCTCTTCCTTTGGTGTGTTATCCAGTTCCAGCGGCAACGCGACGTTGCCAAACACGGTACGGGAAGAGAGCAGGTTAAAATGTTGGAAAATCATGCCGATTTGACGGCGAGCTTTGGTCAACTCAGACTCTGAAAGCGTTGTCAGCTCCTGACCGCCGACCTGAACGCTACCTTCGGTTGGGCGTTCAAGTAAGTTAACGCAGCGGATAAGCGTACTTTTACCGGCGCCGGAGGCGCCAATGACGCCATAAATCTGCCCGGCAGGCACGTGCAGGCTGACATTATTTAGCGCCTGAATGGCGCGCGTCCCCTGCTGGAACACTTTGGTAATATTCGAAAGTTTAATCATTGGTTATTTATTATCGTAATTAAGTTAGCCGTGGCATTTTCGTCTGTCTAATACGGTCAACGCCGTCAACAGAATGGATGTTAAGGCATCCAGACGTCTAAATCAATCAGGCTTTATACGATGAGCACTTTCTTGCCTGCTGAAACATGCGATACTAGCGCCACTTGCTTTACTCAGGAGCTATAAAAGGTGGCAAAGTCTGTACCCGCAATTTTTCTCGACCGTGACGGCACCATTAATGTGGATCACGGCTACGTACATGAAATCGATGCATTTGAGTTTATAGACGGTGTTATTGACGCGATGCGCGAGCTAAAAAAAATGGGCTATGCGCTGGTGGTGGTGACGAACCAGTCCGGAATCGCGCGCGGCAAATTCACCGAGGCGCAGTTTGAAACGTTAACCGAATGGATGGACTGGTCGTTGGCGGATCGCGATGTTGATTTGGACGGCATCTATTATTGTCCTCACCATCCGCAGGGCAGCATAGAAGAGTTCCGTCAGGTATGTGATTGCCGCAAGCCGCATCCAGGAATGCTTATCTCGGCGCGTGATTTCCTGCATATCGATATGGCTGCCTCTTATATGGTGGGAGACAAGCTGGAAGATATGCAGGCGGCAGCGGCGGCAAATGTCGGGACAAAAGTGCTGGTGCGTACGGGTAAACCGGTCACGGCAGAAGCAGAAAACGCGGCGGACTGGGTGTTAAACAGCCTTGCCGACCTGCCATCAGCGATAAAAAAGCAGCAAAAATAAGCGTTATGGATAAAAGATGAGCGGTTAAAACAAAAATGCATTTTTCCGCTTGTCTTCCTGAACCGACTCCCTATAATGCGCCTCCATCGACACGGCGGATGTGAATCACTTCACACAAAC
>NZ_JBKFSQ010000043.1:0-32144 GCF_046569525.1 Salmonella sp. 741265055_HSA
AAAGCCGCTGGCGCACCGTCTGGTCGATAGCCTGTCCGGTGGGGAACGCCAGCGCGCGTGGATTGCCATGCTGGTCGCGCAGGACAGCCGCTGTCTGCTGCTTGATGAACCAACCTCCGCGCTGGATATCGCCCATCAGGTTGACGTGCTGGCGCTGGTACATCGCTTAAGCCAGCAGCGCGGGCTGACGGTAGTTGCGGTGCTGCACGATATCAACATGGCGGCCCGCTACTGTGATTATTTAGTGGCGCTACGCGGCGGTGAAATGATTGCGCAAGGAACGCCTGCGGAACTGATGCGCAGTGACACTCTGGAGCAGATTTATGGCATCCCAATGGGTATTCTTCCGCATCCGGCGGGCGCCGCACCTGTGAGTTTTGTGTATTAATGCGTGACTTATATCCTCTTACTCGCCGCCGTTTATTAACGGCAATGGCGCTGTCGCCGCTGCTGTGGCAAATGAATACGGCGCAGGCTGCCGCTATCGATCCACGCCGGATTGTGGCGCTGGAGTGGCTGCCGGTAGAGCTGCTGCTGGCGCTGGGTATTACGCCTTATGGCGTGGCGGACGTGCCAAATTATAAGCTGTGGGTTAGCGAACCGCCGTTGCCGGATTCGGTGATTGATGTGGGTCTTCGCACTGAGCCCAATCTCGAACTGCTGACCGAAATGAAGCCGTCGTTTATGGTCTGGTCGGCAGGTTACGGACCCTCGCCGGAGAAACTGGCGCGGATCGCGCCGGGGCGCGGGTTCGATTTTAGCGACGGCAAAAAGCCGCTGGCGGTGGCCCGACGCTCGCTGGTTGAACTGGCGCAGACGCTGAATCTGGACACTGCGGCAGAAAAACATCTGGCGCAATACGATCGCTTCATCGCCAGCCAGAAGCCGCGTTTTATCCGCCGCGGGGGGCGTCCGTTACTGATGACGACGCTTATCGATCCGCGGCATATGCTGGTGCTCGGCCCGAATTGCCTGTTCCAGGAGGTGCTGGACGAGTATGGCATCGTCAATGCCTGGCAAGGTGAAACCAACTTTTGGGGCAGTACGGCGGTCAGTATCGATCGGCTGGCGATGTATAAAGAAGCGGATGTGATCTGCTTCGATCACGGGAATAGCACCGATATGAACGCGCTGATGGCAACGCCGCTGTGGCAGGCCATGCCGTTTGTCCGCGCCGGGCGTTTTCACCGGGTGCCCGCCGTTTGGTTCTATGGCGCGACCCTCTCCACGATGCATTTTGTCCGCATCCTGGATAATGCGCTGGGAGGCAAAGCGTGAGCAGAAAACGTGAAATGCCGGATGGCGGCGCGAAAAGCGCCTTATCCGACCTACGGTTCGGGCGCTTTGTAGGCCGGATAAGGCGAAGCCGCCATCCGGCGTTGCTGTTGTTGGCGCTGTTTGTTGCCGCCTGCTGGCTGACATGGGCTAACTTCTCCGTTGCGCTACCGCGCAGTCAGTGGCAACAGGCTATCTGGTCACCGGATATCGACATCATTGAGCAGATGATTTTTCATTACAGCCTGCTGCCAAGACTGGCGATTTCACTGCTGGTGGGTGCGGGACTTGGGCTGGTAGGCGTCCTGTTCCAGCAAGTATTACGTAACCCGTTGGCGGAACCGACCACGCTGGGCGTGGCGACCGGCGCGCAATTGGGGATCACGGTGACTACGCTATGGGCGATTCCCGGCGCGCTGGCGACGCAGTTTGCCGCCCTGACGGGAGCCTGTATCGTCGGCGCGCTGGTGTTCGGCGTGGCGTGGGGCAAACGCCTGTCGCCAGTGACCCTGATCCTCGCCGGGTTGGTGGTTAGCCTCTATTGTGGTGCAATCAACCAGTTACTGGTGATTTTCCACCACGATCAGTTGCAAAGCATGTTTTTATGGAGCACCGGAACGCTAACGCAAACCGACTGGAGCGGCGTGCAGCGTCTGTGGCCGCAGTTGCTGGGCGGTGTGATGCTCACGTTATTGTTGTTACGCCCGATGACGCTGATGGGGCTGGATGACGGCGTTGCGCGTAATCTGGGTCTGGCGCTGTCGTTAGCACGTCTGGCGGCGCTGTCGCTGGCGATTGTGTTGAGTGCGCTGCTGGTTAACGCGGTTGGGATTATCGGCTTTATCGGCCTGTTTGCACCGCTGCTGGCGAAAATGCTCGGTGCGCGTCGTTTGCTGGCGCGTCTGGTGCTGGCCCCGCTGATTGGTGCGTTGATCCTCTGGCTCTCCGACCAAATCATTCTGTGGTTGACTCGCGTATGGATGGAAGTCTCCACCGGTTCAGTGACGGCGCTAATCGGCGCGCCGCTGCTCCTGTGGCTGCTGCCGCGGCTTAAAAGCATGAGCGCGCCGGATATGAACGCCAGCGATCGTGTGGCGGCGGAACGTCGGCATGTCCTCATTTTTGTCGTTGCCGGTGGCGCGCTCCTGCTGCTGGCAACATGGGTCGCGCTCTCTTTTGGTCGCGACGCGCACGGCTGGACGTGGGCGAGCGGAACGCTGCTTGAGGAACTGATGCCGTGGCGCTGGCCGCGGATACTGGCGGCGTTAATGGCGGGCGTCATGCTGGCGGTGGCGGGCTGCATTATTCAGCGTCTGACTGGTAACCCAATGGCCAGTCCGGAAGTGCTGGGGATCAGTTCCGGAGCCGCGTTTGGCGTGGTATTGATGCTGTTTTTGGTGCCGGGGAATGCTTTCGGTTGGCTACTGCCTGCCGGAAGCCTGGGCGCGGCGGCGACACTGCTGATTATTATGATAGCCGCCGGGCGCGGCGGTTTCTCGCCGCAACGGATGTTGCTGGCGGGGATGGCGCTCAGCACCGCGTTTACCATGCTGCTAATGATGCTCCAGGCGAGCGGCGACCCGCGGATGGCGGAAGTGTTGACCTGGATCGCAGGATCTACCTATAACGCCACTGGCGGGCAGGTTACGCGAACCGCGATCGTAATGGTGATTTTGCTGGCAATTGTGCCGTTGTGTCGCCGCTGGTTAACGATTTTGCCTCTGGGCGGCGATGCCGCGCGCGCGGTGGGCATGGCGCTTACGCCGTCGCGTATCGCGCTGCTGGCGTTGGCGGCTTGTTTGACGGCAACCGCGACGATGACCATTGGGCCGCTGAGTTTCGTTGGACTGATGGCGCCGCATATTGCGCGGATGCTCGGTTTTCGCCGGACGATGCCGCATATGATCATCTCGGCGCTGGCAGGGGGTGTTTTATTGGTCTTTGCCGACTGGTGCGGCAGGATGGCGTTATTTCCGTATCAGATCCCGGCGGGATTATTGTCGACGTTTATTGGTGCCCCGTACTTTATCTATCTGCTAAGAAAGCAGAGCCGCTGAGGCTGACCCCTTTCATGTAGGCCGGATAAGACGCTTTGCGTCGACATCCGGCAATAAAAAAGGTTCATCGCATTTTACCGGGGAACGCTGCTTTGATTTTCAGCAAGAAGCAGGTGTTATTTCTGTATCGATAAGTCATGTGCTATTTCAGTGGCGCGTCGCTGTCTCCTGAACAGGGTGACTAACTTCAGCATATCCAGGCCCGAAACGTTGATGATAAATTGCGGCATGATCTATCCAATAATAAGAAGAATTACCGGTTTCGGTATTAAGCATTTTTAAATATTAAGATGTGGATGCCGCATCTTTAATGCATCTCGTAAATCAATTTTAATTTAATAATAAGTTTTCATTATAAAACTTCGATAATAAAATATTGTTTTTTTATGGAAATAATAAAAAACAACTCTATTAAAATAAATTAATTGCCACGAGTAAACAAAAAAAATGTAACTTAGCATTTTTTGATTTTTTTAATAGAATTTATACCAAAAATAAATCTTATGCATCATTGCTATACATTCAGTACTGTAATTCTGATCTTTTTTTATTCATTTTGACATGTTTATTGTTTTTTGGGCTCTCCCGTCTTGCTTCCTTTGTTTGTTTTTCGAACGGTAAAAAAATATTTATTATTTATTTCTGGTGATCCTTTAAATAAAAACACTTGTCTTTGGGTTTTTAATGGAAAATACTTCACCGCGCCTAAGGGATGTTATTTATTAACGTGTTGTTTGCTTCTTTTGAATGTTGTGCCGGGAATTTCATAACTCGTCATATAATATATACCCAAAATAATTCGAGTTGCTTAAAGGCGGCAAGGGAGTGAGTCCCCAGGAGCATAGATAACTATGTGACTGGGGTGAGTGAGCGTAGCCAACACATAAGCGACTTGAAGTATGAAGGGTATATATCTACTAATATAAACATGGGGTATTGAGTATAGCTCCGTGTGAATAGCGTAAAAATACTCACCAACTTTTAATAAGGATGAAAAATGAATACAGCAGTAAAAGCTGCGGTTGCCGCCGCACTGGTTATGGGTGTTTCCAGCTTTGCCAATGCTGCGGGTAGTAATACCGGTACCGTTACTTTCACCGGTACTATTGAAGATTCACCGTGTTCAATCGTGGTTGGCGACGAACACCAGACCGTTAACCTGGGCCATATCGGTACCGGTTCTCTGATGGGCGGTAAAGAATCTTCAAAAGTCGATTTCCATATCGGTCTGGAAAACTGCGCATTCACCACTGAGAAAGAAGCGTCTACCGTTTTCTCTGCCATCGGTAACGAATCCAGCGCTAATCCGGGCAGCGTTGCGCTGATGCGTATCGGTGGCGGCGAAATGGCGGGTTCCAGCATTGTCATCGGCAACCACCTGGGTTCTGCGATCAAATTGGGCGACGCTTACAGCGAAAACCTGACGATGAACGGCAGCGTTGCGGCGGCGAAACAGACTCTTAACTTCAAAGCTTGGGTGAAAGGCGATTCCGCTGCCACCACTATCGATACCGGCGAATTCAGCAGCACCGTAAACTTCACGATCAGCTATCTGTAAGTGAAATATTATCCTGCGGCAGTCTGCCGCAGGATAATGCTCAAAGTAAAAAAATAGATTATATATTTCAGGGATAGATTGTCTGATGGCTCACTATAAAAAATTTCGTCTGAGCACGCTTGCGGCCGTGGTGGGTATTGTTCTGGCTGTCGGTCCGGAAAATAGCTATGCGGAAGCGCCCATTCAATTTAATACCCGATTTCTTGATGTTAAAGATGATGCCAGCCTGGATCTCTCCCGTTTTTCCCGTAAAGGCTACATTATGCCGGGGAGCTATCATCTCCAGGTACTGGTCAATCAGAGTCAAATTGCCCAGGATAATGTTATTACGTATTCCGTTGATAATAACGATCCTGATAACACCTATCCCTGTTTATCGCCTGAACTGGTATCGCTGCTGGGGTTAAAACCTGAAATAGCAGATAAAATGATCTGGATAAATGCCGGTCAGTGTCTGCAACCAGAGCAACTGGAAGGGATGGAGACCCAAACGGATTTAAGCCAGTCAACGCTGGCGGTGATTATTCCGCAGGCGTATCTGGAATACAGCGATGAAGAGTGGGATCCACCTTCCCGCTGGGATGAAGGGATCCCCGGCGTGTTATTTGACTACAACGTTAACAGCCAGTGGCGACATGCTGAACATGATGACGGCGATGAATATGATATCAGCGGCAACGGCACGGTGGGTGCCAACCTCGGCGCGTGGCGTTTGCGCGCGGACTGGCAGGCTAACTATCGTCACGAAAATGACAGCGAAGATAAAGACAACTTTGGCTCCAGTTCCAAACAGAACTGGGACTGGAACCGCTATTACGCCTGGCGGGCGATCCCGCAGCTCCAGGCGCAGCTAACGCTGGGCGAAGGATCGCTGGAATCCGATATTTTCGACGGCTTTAACTATGTTGGCGGCAGCCTTATCACCGACGATCAGATGTTACCGCCTAATCTGCGCGGCTACGCCCCGGATATATCAGGCGTGGCGCGCACCAACGCCAAAGTCACCGTGACCCAGCGCGGGCGGGTGATTTATGAGTCGCAGGTCCCGGCGGGGCCGTTTCGCATTCAGGATATTAATGAAACGGTATCCGGCGATCTACACGTCAAAATTGAAGAACAAAGCGGTCAGGTGCAGGAATATGACGTCAGTACCGCCTCCATTCCGTTTCTGACCCGTCCCGGCCAGGTGCGCTACAAGTTGGCAGCCGGGCGACCGCAGGACTGGGATCACAATATGGAAGGCGGCTTTTTCACTTCAGCCGAAGCCTCCTGGGGGATTGCTAACGGCTGGTCGCTGTACGGCGGTGCCATCGGCGAGCAGGATTATCAGGCTCTGGCGTTAGGACTGGGGCGCGATCTGGCGCTGCTGGGCGCGTTTTCCATCGATGTCACCCATTCCCGTGCGACGCTGCCAGAGGGTAGCGCCTATGGCGACGGCACCATTCAGGGTAACTCGTTCCGTGCCAGCTACGCTAAAGATTTTGATGATATAGACAGCCGTCTGACGTTTGCTGGTTATCGCTTTTCCGAAGAAAACTACATGACGATGGACGAGTTTATCGATACGCATAATGACGATAACGATCGTCAGCGCACCGGCCACGATAAAGAGATGTATACCCTGACGTACAGCCAGAACTTTTCGGCAATAAACGTCAACGCCTATATCAACTACACCCATCGCACCTACTGGAATCAACCCAACCAGGACAGCTATAACCTGACGCTGTCGCACTATTTTGATGTCGGTGAGGTGCGCGGGATCAGTCTGTCGGTGAACGGTTTTCGCAACGAATATGACAATGAGCGTGATGACGGCGTGTACGTCTCGCTCAGTATTCCGTGGGGCAACAACCGCACGCTGAGTTACAACGGCTCCTTTAGCGATGACAACAACAGCAATCAGGTCGGCTATTACGAGCGCATTGACGATCGCAATAACTACCAGATCAACGCTGGCCGCGCGGATAACGGCGCGACTCTCGACGGCTACTACCGTCATCAAGCGAGCTATGCCGACATTGACGTCAGTGCGAACTATCAGGAAGGCGACTATACCTCCGGCGGGCTGAACATCCAGGGCGGCGCGACGCTGACTGCGAAAGGCGGGGCGCTGCACCGCACCAGCGTCAACGGCGGCTCGCGGCTGATGGTGGATGTCGGCGATGAAGCGAACGTACCCATCTCCGGCTACAGCACGCCGGTATATACCAACGCGTTTGGTAAAGCCGTCATTGTCGACGTCAACGACTACTACCGCAATCAGGTGAAAATCGACATTACCCAGTTGCCGGAAGACGCGGAAGCAACCCTCTCCATCGCTCAGGCGACCCTGACGGAAGGGGCGATCGGTTATCGCCGCATGGAGGTGCTCAGCGGTAAAAAAGCCATGGCCAGTATCCGCCTGCGCGATGGCGGCACGCCGCCCTTCGGCGCGGAGGTTTACAACAGTCGCCAGCAACAGTTAGGGATCGTAGGTGAAGACGGCAGCGTTTATCTGATCGGCATTAACCCCGGCGAGCGGTTGCAGGTGACATGGGAAGGTAAAACGCAGTGTGAAGCGGCGTTGCCCGATCCTCTGCCGGGCGATCTGTTTAGCGGCCTGCTGCTGCCGTGCATCGGCGACGCTTCATCACCTATGGCAACGCAGCCCGAAGAGAAACCATTACTCCAGCTTCATACACAGCGGCTGACGCCTTCAACGCAACCCGAAGCGCTCTCTTCTCGTTATCCAACACATTGATTCAGGAAATCGCATTCATGATGCCATTAAAACGTTATAACCTGGCTGCTGTTTTGCTGCTTTTGCTGGGCGGCTACGGTAGCGCTCAGGCCGCCATCGCGCCCGATCGCACCCGCCTGGTGTTTCGCGGCGAAGATAAATCGATAAGCGTCGATCTGAAAAACGCCAACAGCAAACTGCCCTATCTGGCGCAGTCCTGGGTGGAAGATGAGAAGGGCGCCAAAATCACCTCGCCTTTAATCGTCGTCCCGCCGGTCCAGCGCATTGAGCCGTCGGGAATCGGACAGGTCAAAATTCAGGGGATGCCGGCGCTGGCGTCGCTCCCCCAGGATCGGGAAACGCTTTTTTATTACAACGTGCGCGAAATTCCGCCGCAAAGCGACAAGCCCAATACGCTGCAAATTGCCCTGCAAACGCGCATCAAAGTTTTTTACCGCCCGCAGGCGCTATCGAAAATTGATATGCAGCATCCCTGGCAATACAAGATCACCCTTCAGCGTCAGGGCAATGGCTATCAGGTGAGCAATCCGACCGGTTACTACGTAGTGTTAAGCAACGCCAGTAGCCGCATGGACGGCACACCGGCCAGAGGCTTTAGCCCATTAGTGATTGCACCAAAAAGCAACGTGACGCTGGGAGGGGAAGCCAGTGAATTAGGTCGCTCGCCTGTGCTGACTTACGTCAACGATTATGGCGCGCGGTTACCGCTGATTTTTAACTGTACTGACAACAGTTGTGCGGTAGATGAAGCAAAAAGCAGAAAGTCGTAACCGACAAGGAGACGCAAGATGAGGCAATGGCGGTTACGGCTGGGCACAGTAACGTGTGCGGCCATGCTGAGTGCGGTCAGTATGCCGCTGGCAGCGGAAAGTAAGACGGTCAACATGACGCTGACGATAGTCGTTAATGCCGCACCGCCCTGTACCATTTCCGGTGGTGAGGTGGAATTTGGCAATGTGTTGACGACGAAAGTGGATGGGGTGAATTACCTGCAGGCGGTGGGCTATAGCCTGAGCTGTAACGGCAGAGTGAGTGATTACCTGAAGTTACAGATTCAGGGGAATGCGGTGACTATCAATGGCGAGTCGGTATTGCAAACTGATGTCGATGGATTGGGAATCCGTCTGCAAACCGCCACGGATGGCGCGCTGGTTTCACCTGGCAATACGCAATGGTTGTCATTTCAATACAGCGGTGGCAGCGGTCCGGCCATCGAGGCGATTCCTGTCAAAGATAATAGCGTAACGTTAACAGGTGGCGCGTTTAACGCAGGCGCTACGCTGGTGGTGGATTACCAATGAAAAAAATGGCTTTGATGGTATTAATAAGCAGCAGTTTTGCCGCGCAGTCGGCTGAGAATCTTAAGTTTCACGGTACGTTAATATCACCGCCGAATTGCACGATTAGCCATAATCAGACGATCGAAGTTAAGTTCGGTAACATGCTGATTAGTAAAATAGATGGCACGCGTTACGCACAGAATGTTCCGTATGAGATCACCTGTGATTCAGCGGTGCGCGACGATACGATGACAATGACCCTGACACTAAGCGGCTCTGTGACTGATTTTAATCCGGCGGCGATAAATACCAGCGTGGCGGGGCTGGGGATTGAACTTAGGCAAAACGACGAACCGTTTACGTTGGGGTCCACCATTACTGTAAATGAGCAGTCGGCACCTGTTCTGAAAGCCATACCGGTTAAAAAGAGCGGAGCCTCGCTGACAGAAGGCGACTTCGATGCGACGGCAACATTACAGGTGGATTATCAGTAATGGTTAAAAAACAGACGTTATTACACGGCGTGGCCTTCATCCTTTGGGGGGCGCTGATATTGCCGGTCTCAGCGGCAGATAATCTGCATTTTTCCGGTAGTCTGGTGGCCAGTCCTTGCACGCTCACGATGCAGGGGACGGGGATTGCCGAAGTCGATTTTTCGTCGCTTGAGAGTTCTGATTTCACTCCCGACAGCCAGTCTGCTCGTAAGCCTTTGGTGTTTGAACTCACGGATTGCGATTCGGCGCTGAGTAACGGGGTGCAGGTGACTTTCACTGGAACCGAAGCGACCGGAATGCGCGGTATCCTGGCCATCGATAGCCATTCAGGCGCTTCCGGGATCGGGATTGGTATTGAAACGCTATCCGGCGTTCCCGTGGGCATAAACGATGAAGAGGGTGCGATATTCACGCTGGTGACGGGGAATAACGCGCTAAGCCTGAATGCCTGGGTACAGCACCTTCCTGGCGAAGATCTGGTTCCGGGAACGTTCTTCGCAAGTGCACTGGTTACATTTGAGTATTTATGATGAAAATAATACGGGCTTTATTTTTGCTGCTGATTGCCGTTTATGGCAGTTCGGTAGTGGCCAAACCCATGCTGAAAGCGACGTTTTCAAGTACCACGATGTATTATGGTATTGGCCCTAATAGCGACAAATCTATTGTGGCGGAGGTGACGATAGCGACTCCGGAGGGAGTGTACTATGGCTCCTGGAACCTTTCGGGACATCGTAAAGGAGAAACGCTAACCGCAGACTCCTGGTCTGGGCCAGAACCTGCGCCGAAGGTTGTATTGAAGGATTTTGATAACACTGTTTCGCGATCTGCGTGCAAGAATCTTCCCTCGAACTGGAGGGGGTGTGGTTCTTTTACCCTGGAGATTACGGTACAAAGCGATGATTATGGTTGCCCCTGGCTGGCGTCGAGCCATATCGTTGCTACCACTTTTATCACTAACGAAACGTATTCCCCGCCGGATACGCGCAGCTCAGTTTGCCCGAAAGTTCCCGTTGATACTTTTGATATCTCCTGGGATGCGAACGTTTCGAAACAGAAAACAACCCTCATGCTTGATGCCACCGGTGGCACGGTGAATCGCACGTTACATACCTATTTGATGGAGGGGGGGAAACTTTGCGATGGCAGCAAATTTGACGACCGTGGCGCTTATTGCCGTTTTGTCTCATCGGGTATTACGCTCAATGTGCTGGGCTGCGACCAGTCGAGCGTCACGACCAGCGCCGTTGATCATCCGATAACCGATGTTGAACTTCATGATATTAATGTGTCGGTGAACACCAGCAACATTGGCTCCGGGCAATTCACGTCGACCTGTAGCTTCCAGTATATTATTGATGAGCTTTAGGGTGTTTGATGCGGTTCAGGCTAACCTGCGATGAACCAAAAAAAGCCGGGTGGCGGCTTCGCCTTACCCGGCCTACATTTCTGCACGTTCTCTTTTACAATTTCGCAAACACCCGACGCGCGGCGTCAATGGTATTATTAATGTCGTCCATGCTGTGTGCGACCGACATAAAACCCGCCTCAAACGCTGATGGCGCCAGATACACGCCTTCCTCCAGCATCAGGTGGAAGAAACGCTTAAAGCGTTCAACGTCGCACGCCATCACGTCCTGATAGCAGGTTACGTTCTCAGCGTCGGTGAAGAAAATCCCGAACATGCCGCCGACATGGTTAACCACCAGCGGAATATTCGCTTCTTCGGCAGCTTCCAGCAAACCTTCCGCCAGACGGGTGGTGAGCTCATCCAGCGTTTCATGAATGCCGGGCTGGGCGACTTCATTCAGGCAGGCAAAACCGGCCGCCATCGCAATCGGGTTGCCGGAAAGGGTGCCCGCCTGGTAAACCGGACCCGTCGGCGCCAGCGCATCCATTACATCGCGACGACCGCCAAACGCGCCTACCGGCATCCCGCCGCCGATGATTTTACCCAGACAGGTCAGGTCCGGCACGACGCCGTAGTAATCCTGGGCTCCGGCCAGCGCTACGCGAAAACCGGTCATCACTTCGTCGATAATCAGCAGCGCGCCGAACTCATCGCACAAGGCGCGCAGGCCGGGCAGGAATTCCGGCAGCGGCGGGACGCAGTTCATATTGCCCGCCACGGGTTCGACGATGATACAGGCGATTTCCTGCGGATATTGTTCAAACGCCGCGCGCACTGACGCCAGATCGTTATAAGTGCAGGTCAGCGTATGTTTCGCGAAATCGGCCGGCACGCCCGGCGAGTTCGGCTGGCCGAGCGTCAGCGCGCCAGAACCGGCTTTGACCAGCAGACAGTCTGCATGGCCGTGGTAGCAGCCTTCGAATTTGATAATCTTATCGCGGCCAGTAAAACCACGCGCCAGGCGAATAGCGCTCATGGTCGCTTCGGTACCGGAGTTCACCATGCGCACCATGTCCATGGTCGGCACCAGGTTGGTGACCAGTTCCGCCATTTTCACTTCCATTTCGGTTGGCGCGCCGAAGCTTAAACCACGCTCCGCAGCTTCGATCACCGCATTGCGGATAGCCGGATGGTTATGCCCCAGTACCATTGGCCCCCAGGAACCGACATAGTCGATATACGCTTTGCCATCGACATCGTACAGATACGCGCCGTCCGCTTTTTCGATAAACAGCGGAGTACCACCCACGCCAGTGAAGGCGCGAACAGGGGAGTTCACGCCGCCGGGGATCAGCTCGCGGGCCGCGCTATAGAGATTTTCAGACTTACTCATGGAAAGATTCCTGGTTCGTAGAAAAAGTGAATACCCGCTATTCTAAGTTATTCAGAGAAGGTTATGAAAGTTTTACGCATTTGAAACAATACGATTTGCAGGGGATTTTCGCGGCGTTGGCGAGTAGAATGCCGACTTTAGATTTGTATTACCAATTAATGATCTTCTGATGAAAACAGACACTTCCACCTTTTTAGCTCAGCACATTGTGCGCTTACGGCGCAGAGATCAGATTCGCCGGTTAATGCAGCGGGATAAAACGCCGCTGGCCATCCTGTTCATGGCGGCCGTTGTCGGCACGCTTACCGGACTGGTTGGCGTCGCCTTTGAAAAGGCGGTTTCCTGGGTACAAAACATGCGCATTGGCGCGCTGGTTCAAGTCGCGGACCATGCGTTTTTGCTGTGGCCGCTGGCGTTTATTCTCTCGGCGTTGCTGGCGATGGTCGGCTATTTCCTGGTGCGTAAATTTGCGCCGGAAGCCGGCGGATCGGGTATCCCGGAAATTGAAGGCGCGCTGGAGGAGTTACGTCCGGTGCGCTGGTGGCGCGTGTTGCCGGTGAAGTTTATCGGCGGGATGGGAACGTTGGGCGCAGGAATGGTATTAGGGCGCGAAGGGCCAACGGTGCAAATCGGGGGCAACCTGGGGCGCATGGTGCTGGATGTTTTTCGTATGCGCAGCGCCGAAGCGCGGCATACGTTGCTGGCGACCGGCGCGGCGGCGGGGCTCTCTGCGGCGTTTAACGCGCCGCTGGCGGGTATCCTGTTTATTATTGAAGAGATGCGCCCGCAGTTTCGCTACAACCTGATTTCGATTAAAGCGGTGTTTACCGGCGTCATCATGTCGAGCATTGTGTTCCGCATATTTAACGGTGAAGCGCCGATTATTGAAGTCGGCAAACTGTCTGATGCGCCGGTTAACACGCTGTGGTTATATCTTATCCTCGGCATTATTTTTGGCTGCGTCGGGCCGGTATTTAATTCGCTGGTGCTGCGTACCCAGGATATGTTTCAGCGCTTTCATGGCGGCGAAATTAAAAAATGGGTGCTAATGGGCGGCGCGATCGGCGGCCTGTGCGGTATTCTGGGGTTGATTGAGCCGGAAGCGGCAGGCGGCGGATTTAACCTTATTCCTATCGCCGCGGCAGGTAATTTTAGCGTCGGGCTACTGCTGTTCATCTTTATTACCCGGGTGGTCACGACGCTGCTTTGCTTTTCTTCCGGCGCGCCGGGGGGCATTTTCGCCCCGATGCTGGCGCTGGGAACGCTGCTTGGTACGGCCTTCGGTATGGCGGCGGCAGTGCTTTTTCCGCAGTATCACCTGGAGGCCGGTACCTTTGCGATTGCCGGGATGGGGGCGCTGATGGCGGCGTCGGTGCGCGCCCCGCTGACGGGGATTGTGCTGGTGCTGGAGATGACTGATAACTATCAGCTCATTTTGCCAATGATTATCACCTGTCTTGGCGCGACACTATTAGCCCAGTTTTTGGGCGGGAAACCGTTATACTCAACCATCCTGGCGCGCACTCTGGCGAAGCAGGATGCGGAACAGGCGGCGAAAAACCAGAATGCGCCTGCGGGCGAGAATACTTGAACGAATTACCAGGGTATTAGATAATGACTGCCAATATTGGGTGAAAATTTATCCAATTACCGATGTCGTTTGGAGCAAAATATGAGTGATGACGTAGCGCTGCCGCTGCAGTTTACCGACGCAGCAGCGAATAAAGTAAAAAGTCTTATCGCTGACGAAGATAACCCGAATCTGAAACTGCGCGTGTATATCACCGGCGGTGGTTGCAGCGGCTTCCAGTATGGTTTTACCTTTGACGATCAGGTTAACGAAGGGGATATGACCATCGAAAAACAGGGCGTTGGCCTGGTGGTTGACCCGATGAGTTTGCAGTATCTGGTGGGTGGTTCGGTCGATTATACCGAAGGCCTGGAAGGTTCCCGCTTCATTGTAACCAACCCGAATGCGAAAAGTACCTGCGGGTGTGGCTCTTCCTTCAGTATTTGATTGTTGTTCGTTGTGCCGGATGGCGACGCGAGCGTCTTATCCGGCCTACAGGAAAGATGTTCCAGGCCCGATAAGCGTAGCGCCATCGGGCAAAACAATATCAACGTCCGTTTTCATCCAGTGCAAACGTCGGCAATTTCAAATGCCAGCGAATGGCCGCCAGCCGAATAAACAGCGTGACGACCATACCCATCATGCTGGCGCTTTCCAGCGGTACTGAAAACGTATAAAACGCGGTAGCGTGAACAATCCCGCCGATAATACAGGCCGTGGCATAGATTTCGGTGCGTAGGATCATGGGGATCTCGCGTGCCAGAACATCGCGAATAATCCCGCCGCCGACGCCGGTAATCACGCCCATACAGACAGCCACTAATGGCCCTGTTTCAGCGAGGAAGGCTTTATTCACCCCAATGCCGACAAACACCGCCAGCCCGACCGCATCCAGTACCGGCAACATCCATTTCGGCAGACGTCTTGGCTGGCGAACCAGCAGGATGGTCAGCATACTGGTGACCATGGCGACGACCAAATCGGTAGGATCTTTAACCCAGAATACCGGGCCGTTATCCAGCGCCATATCGCGGATTGTCCCGCCGCCGACGGCAGTAACGACGCCGAGCACCAGGACGCCGAACGGGTCCATACGTAATTTCCCGGCCAGCAACACGCCAGAGATAGCAAATACAGCCGTGCCTACAATATCCAGCCAATAGACGAGCATTGTCGAATCCCCACTGGGAGCCTGGTAAGACAGGCTCTAATTCACCTGTGAAAGCGCATTACAGAGTTGTTTTGCGGCGAGGATAATACGCGGGCTTGCGCGTTCAAACCAGTCGCTGTTAAGCGGAATAACCGGAATTTTTAACAGGTTTCCCCAGTATTGTTCAATTTTGAGAATTTCGCCCGCTTTTCCGGCCACGATAATGGCCTGGGGATGCCTTGCCAACACCTGCTCACGGCTGACTTGCGGCCACGGCACGCGGCTGTCAGCAAAGACGTTTTCTCCACCGCAGGTTGTCAAAACCTGATGTTGAATAGACCCTTTACCACTGGTAAACAGAGGATTCATGCCAAACTGAAGAAAGACGCGCTTTTTAGCTTTACCGGCATACTCGGCGTTGAGCGCGGCGTACTCGTTTAGCAATGTCTGCGCTGCCTGCTGAGCCTTTTCCGGCTGCGGGCTCCAGGCGGCCAGTTGACGGAGCGCGTCGGCGATCTGTTCGATGGTTACCGCGTCTACCCACATGACCTTAATACCTAATGACGTCAGTTGGTTTACCTGGCGTTCCGCATTACCGCCGCGCCAGGCGACGACCAGATCCGGCTTCAGCGCCACAATGCGTTCCAGATTCATTCCCTGCCAGGTAGAGACCTGTTCTATTTTTTGCGCTTCGGGCGGGTAGTCGGAATAGCTACTGACGCCAACGGGCGTAATCCCGGCGGCAAAAGCAAGCTCCGTATTGGCGGGAGAGAGGGTAATGACGCGCGGCGCAGCGTAAAGCCACACCGGGAGCGTAAGCAGCAGGGCGACCAGCGCCCTGAATATTCGCTTAGCCATGCGCCAGTTTCTGTATCAGCGTTTCGACCATCAGAGTCGACTGTTTCGCCGCCACCGCGAGGAATTCGTCAAAGCTGAGGTGCGATTGCTGATCGGCCACGTCAGAGATAGCGCGTACCACCACGAACGGCACGTTGAAGTTATAGCAGACGTGTGCGATAGCGGTGGCTTCCATCTCTACGGCGACCGCGTCGGGGAAGTTATGCCGGATTTTTGCCAGCCCGACGGAACCGTTAATAAACGCGTCGCCGCTAACAATAAGGCCGCGTACCGCGTTCAGATTCAACTCCCTGATGCAGGATTCCGCGGCGGCGATCAGTTTGTCATCGGCCTTAAATCCGGCCGGACAGCCCGGTAATTGTCCGTATTCATAGCCGAAAGCAGTCACATCAGCATCGTGGTAACGCGCTTCGTCAGAGACGACGATATCGCCGACCTTCAGCGTGGACGCCAGACCGCCTGCGGAACCGGTATTGATGATCACGTCCGGCTTGCAGTGCTCCAGAAGCAACGTTGCGCCCAGCGCCGCCGCGACTTTACCGATACCGGATTTCAGCAATGCCACTTCGGTGCCGTTCAACTGGCCGGTGTAAATTTCGCAGCCGCCCAGCGTAATCGTCTGACGGTTGTCAATTTTGTCACGCAGCAGCGTAACTTCTTCTTCCATTGCGCCAATGATGCCGATTTTCATAGATTTACTCGCGATAAGTCAGTTTTGGGGGCATAGTTTATCATGCGCTTATGGGGAAGCGCATTTCTCAGGCGGGGAGAGGATATGGCATCGATCGATTTCCGAAATAAAATTAACTGGCATCGTCGTTATCGTTCACCGCAGGGCGTAAAGACGGAACATGAGATCCTGCGGATTTTTGAAAGCGATCGCGGGCGGATTATCAACTCTCCGGCTATACGCCGTTTGCAGCAAAAAACGCAGGTTTTCCCGCTGGAGCGCAATGCCGCGGTGCGTACTCGCCTGACGCATTCGATGGAGGTGCAGCAGGTAGGGCGTTATATCGCGAAAGAGATTTTAAGCCGCCTGAAAGAGCAAAACCGGCTGGAGGAGTACGGTCTGGATGCGCTGACCGGTCCCTTTGAAAGTATTGTGGAAATGGCCTGCCTGATGCACGACATCGGTAATCCGCCGTTCGGTCATTTTGGCGAGGCGGCGATCAATGACTGGTTTCGTCAGCGGCTGCATCCGGAAGATGCGGAAAGTCAGCCGCTCACGCATGATCGCTGTGTGGTTTCCTCGCTACGGTTACAGGAAGGCGAAGAAAATCTGAACGATATTCGCCGCAAGGTACGTCAGGATATCTGCCATTTTGAAGGCAATGCACAGGGAATTCGTCTGGTGCATACGCTCATGCGGATGAATCTTACCTGGGCGCAGGTTGGCGGAATTTTAAAATATACCCGTCCGGCATGGTGGCGAGGGCCGGTGCCGGATTCCCATCGCTATTTAATGAAGAAACCGGGCTATTATCTTTCTGAAGAGAAGTATATTGCGAGGTTACGTAAAGAACTTCAGTTAGCGCCTTACAGTCGCTTTCCATTAACGTGGATTATGGAAGCCGCAGATGATATTTCTTATTGTGTCGCCGATCTTGAAGACGCGGTAGAGAAAAGAATCTTTAGCGTTGAGCAGCTTTACCACCATTTATATCATGCGTGGGGCCACCATGAGAAGGATTCGCTGTTTGAGCTGGTGGTAGGAAATGCGTGGGAAAAATCACGCGCCAATACATTAAGCCGCAGTACCGAAGATCAGTTTTTTATGTATTTACGGGTAAATACATTAAATAAACTGGTGCCCTATGCCGCTCAGCGTTTTATTGATAATTTGCCGCAGATTTTTGCCGGTACCTTTAATCAGGCGCTGCTGGAAGATGCCAGCGGTTTTAGCCGCCTGCTTGAACTCTATAAGAATGTGGCGGTTGAACATGTGTTTAGCCATCCGGATGTAGAACAGCTTGAACTACAGGGATACCGGGTGATCAGCGGGTTATTAGATATCTATCAGCCGCTATTAAGCCTGTCGCTTAACGACTTTCGCGAGCTGGTGGAAAAAGAACGGTTGAAACGCTTCCCCATAGAATCGCGCTTATTTCAGAAACTTTCTACGCGCCATCGTTTGGCCTACGTGGAAGTCGTCAGTAAATTACCCACGGATTCGGCGGAGTACCCGGTGCTGGAATATTATTATCGCTGTCGGTTGATTCAGGATTATATCAGCGGGATGACTGACCTTTACGCATGGGATGAATATCGGCGTCTGATGGCGGTCGAACAGTAAATGGACTTTTGTAAAGATGGACAATAAATTTTTACTTTTTCCAGAAACTTTATTCCGGAACTTCGCGTTATAAAATGAATCTGACGTACACAGCAATTTTGCGTTACCTGTTAATCGAGATTGAAACACATGAAAAAAACCACATTAGCAATGAGTGCACTGGCTCTGAGTTTAGGTTTGGCATTGTCGCCTCTGTCTGCCACGGCGGCTGAAACGTCCTCTTCAGCAATGACTGCCCAGCAGATGCCAAGCCTGGCACCGATGCTCGAAAAAGTGATGCCATCGGTGGTCAGTATTAATGTAGAAGGTAGCACCACGGTGAATACGCCGCGTATGCCGCGTAATTTCCAGCAGTTCTTTGGCGATGACTCCCCGTTCTGCCAGGACGGTTCTCCGTTCCAGAATTCTCCGTTCTGCCAGGGCGGCGGTAACGGCGGCAACGGCGGTCAACAACAGAAATTCATGGCGCTGGGCTCCGGCGTAATTATTGACGCCGCGAAGGGGTACGTCGTCACCAACAACCACGTGGTTGATAACGCCAGCGTGATTAAAGTACAGCTTAGCGATGGGCGTAAATTCGATGCTAAAGTAGTAGGTAAAGATCCGCGTTCTGATATCGCGCTGATTCAAATTCAGAATCCGAAGAACCTGACGGCGATTAAGCTGGCGGACTCCGACGCGCTGCGCGTGGGGGATTATACCGTCGCTATTGGTAACCCGTTTGGTCTGGGCGAAACGGTGACGTCAGGTATCGTTTCGGCGCTGGGGCGTAGTGGCCTGAACGTAGAAAATTACGAGAACTTTATTCAGACCGACGCCGCGATTAACCGTGGTAACTCCGGCGGCGCACTGGTGAACCTGAACGGTGAGCTGATCGGTATTAACACCGCGATTCTGGCGCCGGACGGCGGCAACATCGGTATCGGTTTCGCTATCCCCAGTAACATGGTGAAAAACCTGACGTCGCAGATGGTGGAATACGGCCAGGTGAAACGCGGCGAACTGGGGATCATGGGGACTGAGCTGAATTCCGAATTGGCGAAAGCAATGAAAGTCGACGCCCAGCGTGGTGCGTTCGTCAGCCAGGTGATGCCGAATTCGTCCGCGGCGAAAGCGGGTATCAAAGCCGGGGATGTCATTACCTCGCTGAACGGTAAACCGATCAGCAGCTTTGCGGCGCTGCGCGCTCAGGTCGGCACTATGCCGGTCGGCAGCAAAATCAGCCTCGGTCTGCTGCGTGAAGGTAAAGCGATTACGGTTAATCTGGAACTGCAGCAGAGCAGCCAGAGTCAGGTTGATTCCAGCACCATCTTCAGCGGGATTGAAGGCGCTGAAATGAGCAATAAAGGCCAGGATAAAGGCGTTGTGGTGAGCAGCGTGAAAGCGAACTCACCCGCCGCGCAAATTGGCCTCAAAAAAGGCGATGTGATTATCGGCGCTAACCAGCAGCCGGTGAAAAATATCGCCGAGCTGCGTAAAATTCTCGACAGCAAGCCGTCGGTTCTGGCGCTGAATATTCAGCGTGGTGATAGTTCTATTTATTTGCTGATGCAGTAATCACCTTTGTCCCCCTTCCATCATGGAAGGGGGCAACACTTTTCTGTGAAACCCCCCACAACTCCATACTTATTTGCACCGTTTTGTGCATTTGCACAATGTCGAGACCTGTCATCTTCCTTATGCTTGTGCTCTGCTCACAGGAGGGATTTATGGCTGGCTGGCATCTTGATACCAAAATGGCGCAGGATATCGTGGCGCGCACTATGCGCATCATTGATACCAATATCAACGTAATGGATGCCCGCGGGCGCATTATCGGCAGCGGCGATCGGGAACGTATTGGTGAATTGCACGAAGGCGCGCTGTTAGTACTGTCGCAGGGCCGGGTTGTGGATATCGACGACGCCGTGGCGCGGCACCTGCACGGGGTACGTCAGGGGATTAATCTTCCCTTACGCCTTGAGGGCGAAATTGTCGGCGTGATCGGTCTTACCGGCGAACCAGAGCATCTGCGTAAATATGGCGAACTGGTGTGTATGACTGCCGAAATGATGCTGGAGCAGTCGCGGTTAATGCATCTTTTGGCGCAGGATAGCCGTTTGCGTGAAGAGCTGGTGATGAACCTGATTCAGGCCGAAGAAAATACGCCGGCGCTGGTGGAATGGGCGCAGCGTTTGGGGATCGATTTGAACCAGCCGCGTGTGGCGGCAGTGGTGGAAGTCGACAGCGGCCAGCTTGGCGTCGATAGCGCAATGGCGGAACTTCAGCAGTTGCAGAATGCGCTTACCACGCCGGAGCGTAATAACCTGATAGCCATTGTTTCTCTCACCGAGATGGTGGTGCTCAAACCCGCCTTAAACTCCTTTGGTCGCTGGGATGCTGAAGATCATCGTAAGCGCGTAGAGCAGCTTATCTCGCGAATGAAAGAGAATGGTCAGCTACGTTTTCGCGTGGCGCTGGGCAATTACTTTACCGGGCCGGGCAGTATTGCACGCTCATACCGCACGGCGCGCACCACGATGATGGTCGGCAAACAGCGGATGCCAGAGAGCCGCAGCTATTTTTATCAGGATTTGATGCTGCCGGTTCTGTTAGATAGCCTGCGTGGCGGCTGGCAGGCCAATGAACTGGCGCGCCCGCTGGTAAAACTCAAAGCGATGGATAACAACGGGCTATTACGTCGGACGCTGACGGCGTGGTTTCGCCATAATGTCCAGCCGCTGGCGACCTCTAAGGCGCTGTTTATTCATCGTAACACGCTGGAATATCGGCTAAATCGTATTTCGGAACTGACCGGGCTGGATTTGGGAAATTTTGACGATCGGCTGTTGCTGTATGTGGCGCTACAATTGGATGAACAGCGTTAAGCCCGGCGGCGCTTCGCTGACCAGACCAGGGAAATTGGGCGAAGTGGTAGGCCGGATTAGGCAAAGCAGCCATCCGACAATGTAATCTCACAGCGCCCGAAGACGCTGTGATGGGGTGGGGTTAATTCGTGGTCAGGCGCTGCAATCCCCGCGCCGTGACCTGCCAGATCACGTGTTGCGGCTGCGGCCAGCTTTCGCCATTGAGCGGGTTGCGGATAACCGACTGGTCTGCGCCCTCGGCATGAAAGACCTCAATCGTATAATCCTCATCCAGCCCGCAGACGTCAGTATAGCCGCCAAGCTGCACCGAACCTTTTATCGACTGACGGTAAACCACCGTACCGCGCGTATTATAAATCGTCACTGCCGCATATTCCGTTGCGAAGTCGCTATGCGGCGCAATTGGGTATGCGGTAAAGATAAATTGTTGCGCACGGATGTCTATTTCCATACTGGCAAAACCATTTTCTTCCTTGCCAATAAGCTGCCAGCTGAATTTATCGCCATATAATGCGGCAGCATCGGAGGTATTTTTCTCTTCCGTTTGTTCCGGTGAGTCTACCTCCAGCCCATCGCTCACCACGCGCCAGCGGTTGTGTTTTTTCAGCGTGACGTTTTGCCCGGTCGTTTCATTAATGGCGCTGCAACGGTAAGGTTCGTCATGGAAGAGCTCAATGTACATTCCCGCTTGCAAAACAACCGTATCGCTATCGGCTGAATAGTGGGTGATGCCATCATAATGACGGCTATAGATAACCTCGCCGGACTCCTCCTTCACCGTGAGCGTGCTGTATGTCGCGGTATAGTAAGGATGAGGCTGCCCGGCCTGTGTTTCTATTGTCATGCGCTGTTGCCGATTATCGTAAGCAAGCTGGCAAAACGTTCTGTCGCCTTGTCCGCGTAACTGCAACGTCACGCCTTTACCGATGCCTTCGCCCGGCTCGCTGTTATCCGCCGGCAGCACATCAACGCTGTCGCGCATTAACGCGCTACGGGTCGGCTCTTCAATGTGGGAGAGCATCAGCCAGAGATCGTTTTTGCAAGCGGCATAAGGTTGCGCCATTAATAAAGGGCAGGCGCGGATAGCATCTGCGCGATGGCTGAACATAGCCTGGAGATCTGCGACAGGATCGTTGTTGAGCGAAAAATGATAAAGCCCTTCGCTATCAAGACGCAGTAACTGATATTTCGTCGACGAGACCAATGTCAGATAGCCCGGCGAGGCTTTCAGGCGGCCAGGCTCGGCATGATAAAGATAAAGGTGGTAGTGGTCGCTAAACGGCACCACAATTTTTCCGGTGGCGCAGTTTGTTCCGTTCATCTTACGTTCAAAAACCTTTTCGCCGCTGGCGGTTAACACCGTTATGCTGGCGTATAACGTATTCGCGAAGTAGCTGTGCGGCGTGGCGTTCGTGATATCCAGAACTAATTGTCTGGCCTCATGATCCACGGCTAAACGGGCGAAGGGCATGTCACCGTAGCCGAGGAAAATCAACTGCTCGTTATGCGCGGCGCTGTCCTGCAAGGCGGTGAAATTAACGGTAAGTGCGTTTTCCCCTTCGCGGATAACCACATAGTCCGTGTCCGGGCGGTATTTCTGCGATCGCCCTTTGGGCAGGGTGAGATGGTAAATGCCAATGGGCAGGGGCGTTAACGTGAGTGTACTGTCGTTGACGGGCAATGTATACGTGCTGCCGGCGTTGTCGTGTAGCGTTAAGGCGCGTCCATAAAGTTGCTCCGGCCGATCGATATTCAGCGTTAGCGTGAGCGTTCCCGTTTTGTTCAGCGCCGCCAGCTCGGCGTTTTCAACCAGCCAGACAAAAGAGTCCAGCCCCAACTGCTGGCGCGCGCTTTCCCATTCGCGCTCCGGCAGCAGATCGTAAAGCGGCCAGACGGGTTTTACCGCCTGTGCGGCGATCTGCTCGCGGGTGAACGCATCGACCGGTAAGCCGCACAGCTGAATAAACGGCGCGACGTCATAACCTGAGGCTGTGGCGATGGCGTCCGCCAGCAGATCGGTCAGGCGATGCTCGCAGGGCAAAAAGTTTTCGTCAGCACCCAGCTCGCGGTAGTTCTGGTTAAACACCCGGAAGGCTTCTGTTCCGCCTTTAAATAACATCAGCATCAGAAATTGCAGGCGGGGGCGGACGCCCCAGGCGCTAACCGGCGTGCGATTCCGCAGATGGGTAATGAATTGCAACTCCTGCTCAGACTGCCGCCCGTAATTGTAGAGCCAGCCGTCGGTATAAAGATGGTTCCCCTGGTTCAGGTTAAGCTGCTGGAAAAACGCGGCGTAAATGTTGTTCCACACCTCACCGACTGGCAGGTCGACGTCATTCATAAAGACGCCCTGATAGCCGTGACCGATTTCATGCAGAATCGTCCACTGCGTGGCGACACTATCGATCCACCCCTGGCTTAATGTTGCAGCCGTTTGCGCGCACCACCAGGGGAGATAATAAGCCGCGCCGACGCCGTGTTTATCCGCTTTAATAAAATAGCGGTTAGCGACATTTTGATTCAGCGGCGAAGCAGGGCTATCGCTGAGACCAGTCCAGTCATTATAGGCGTCGATCACTCGCGTATAGTACGCATCCAGCGCGGTGATACCGGCGTTGATGACATTAGCGCGATCCGCCCAGGGCAGCAGAAAACGCACGCGGTCCAGTTCCAGCAGGGCAAAAGGCGACGCCTGTTCTTCCCAGGTCTGGAAAAAAGCGTCTTCGGATTGCCCCTTACGCCAGTGTGGCAAATTTTTATTGCTGGTTGGCTGTCGGTAGATCACCGAAAACTCGCCGCCCTGCGCAAAAAAGAGGGTATCAATAAAGGGAACGGAATCGACCGTTGTGCTGATCGTTTGCCAGTTGCCGTTCAGCGTAAGCGATTTCTCACACGCTGAGTCATTGCACAGCAGACGGAGTCTGGCGTTACCGGCGTTGTTATTTGGCTGGCGGATTTGCAACTGCGTATTCGCTGGCAGAATAAATCCCAGCGCCTGGCGGTCGTGCTCGCGCCCCTTTTCAAATTTGATGTTATCCAGTCCGGGGGCCGCAGGCAGCGAATAACATGTTAGCGTGATTTCCTGAGTCATATAACCTCCATAAATAGGGAGGATGAACATAGCTTTTTATTTTTATTAATAAATACAGCAGGATAACGAAATGATATGTATTGAGCCGCTGTGAGGCATAGTGATGAAAAATGGTGGTAGCCGTGAGGCGGATGAGAGGGAGCAGCAGAGTGAGAGGGGCCCGAAATGAAGCCCCGGCAGCTTTTTTATTTGCGGGTAAGCTTGTCCAGATCGGCTTCGATTTCACTGATCTTATTCGCGACGACGCTTTCCAGGTGGCGCAAGTCGTCGAGGATCTTACGCTTGAGATCGAGTTCTGAGCGGTCGCGCTGGCAGATTTGGTCCAGCTCGTCAATCACATAGCGTAGGTTAGGGCTAATCTCCTGTACTTCTTTATAACCCTGACCGATGCCATCGGCCACCACCGTTTTACGCTGGCGTGGATACTTAAACTTCACGCTTTTAGCAAAGAATTCACCTCTATCCTTTTGAAAATAGATTTTCAGGATATCGTTATTGGCTTCTTGCCGCAGGCTGTAACGATCGATTTCCTCAGGATTGGTAATGCCCAGACTTTTTAGATTGTCATACATAGCGGTATCCTTCATCACACTATAACTTTTGAATAATTAACGAAAAGTTGGTTTTTCGCCACCAATGGATACAAAAAAAGCGCGGTTGATCGCAGAAGACGTCTCGGCAACGTAATGAGTAAAAGGGCGGTGGTTATTGATAGTTTAAGTAATTCAACGCGATATTCCGTTTATAGAGAAAGCGTTTGAGGTCAGTGTGAGAAATTGACCGGAGGTAGCGGTCGATAACCTTGGGAGGCGGAGTCTATGTCCGGAACGTATAATGCGACTATTCGCCGGGTGGTGATTTCCGCCTGGACAGGAAGCTCCATTGAATATTATGATTTTCTATTATATGGCCTGGCAAGCGCGCTGGTATTTGGCGCGCTTTTTGCCGCGGCAATGGCTTTTCCCTTTTTCTGGCTGCTGGAAAGCCGTTCGCTCATACTGATGACAATGGGCTACGTTCTGCTTATTAACATTGGTCATAATTCACTGAATGCCGTGCAACCTTCTTTTTTCGCCGGACTGTTTCATCCGCCTGTACGCTACAGCGGTTCATCAATTGGCGCTCAGTTGGGGGCGGTTGTGGCAGGGGGGATTCACGCCGTTTATCGCTAAAGCGTTAAGTGCAGTCTATGATAACAGTTGGACTTTGGTTGCCGGTTATGTCGTTTTGACTGCGTTGGCTTCGGCGTTTGCGGCAAAGATTGCGCCGGAAACCGTGTTACCGCATTCGCCGTAATGCAAAGGGGGCTGTCGCCCCCGCTTTTCACTCGCTTAATCAATAGTGCGCAATAATTCGTTAATGCCCACTTTACCACGCGTTTTGGCGTCGACTTTTTTCACGATCACCGCGCAGTACAAACTGTACTTACCGTCTTTTGACGGTAGGTTGCCGGAAACGACCACGGAGCCCGCCGGTACGCGGCCATAGTGAACTTCACCGGTTTCGCGATCGTAGATTTTGGTGCTCTGGCCGAGGTATACGCCCATGGAAATGACGGAACCTTCTTCGACAATGACGCCTTCCACGACTTCAGAACGCGCGCCAATAAAGCAGTTGTCTTCAATGATGGTCGGGTTAGCCTGCAGCGGCTCCAGTACGCCGCCGATACCCACGCCACCGGAAAGGTGAACATTTTTACCAATCTGCGCGCAGGAACCCACAGTCGCCCAGGTGTCAACCATGGTGCCTTCGTCAACGTAGGCGCCGATGTTAACGTAAGACGGCATCAACACGGTGTTGCGGGCGATAAATGCGCCCTGACGAACGGCCGCAGGCGGAACAACGCGGAAGCCTTCTTTCTGAAAACGCGCTTCGTCGTAATCAGCGAATTTCATCGGGACTTTATCGAAGTAGCGGCTTTCCGCACCGTCGATAACCTGGTTATCGTTAATACGGAAAGAGAGCAGAACCGCTTTCTTCAACCACTGGTGAGTGACCCACTGACCGTCGATTTTTTCTGCGACACGCAGCGCGCCGGAATCAAGTAGAGAAATGACCTGGTTTACCGCCTCTCGGGTCACGGTATCTACATTTGCCGGCGTAATATCGGCGCGGCGCTCAAAAGCGGTCTCAATAACGTTCTGTAACTGCTGCATTGTTAAACTCTTTCATATAAATAAACACACTACCCTTTATCGTTTGGATTGAGGGCCGCTGTCAACCGTTGTTGCACCTCAAGTTGCAGCACATTATTAAGTGCGCGCCGATCCGCTGTGGCGATTATGAATAAATCTTCTACTCGTTCACCAATGGTTGTAATTCGGGCGCCATGAAGCGAAATTCCCAGATCGGCAAAAATTTGTCCGACCCTGGCCAGCAGACCAGGTTGATCGAGCGCGATCAATTCCATGAATGATTTTCTGTCGGTATGGGTGGGCAGAAAATTGACGTCCGTTTCGACCGTAAAGTGCCGTAACTTTGCCGGTTGCCGACGCGGCTGCGGCGGCTGCCAGCTACGCTGCGTAATGGTCTGTTCAAGACCGGTGCGAATAACGTCATGACGATCCGCCGCCAGCGGGCTGCCGTCTGGTTCCAGAACGATAAACGTATCCATTGCCATGCCGTCGCGAGTGGTAAAGATCTGCGCGTCATGGACGCTTAAATTACGCCTGTCCAGCTCGGCGCAGACGGCGGCAAACAGATAGGGTCTGTCCGGGCTCCAGATAAAAATTTCGGTTCCGCCGCGCGTGGCCTGCGGACTGAGCAACACTAACGGTTGGCGCAGATCGTGCTGCAATAAATGGCGTGCGTGCCAGGCGAGCTGATTTGGACTATGACGAACAAAATAGTTAGCGCGACAGCGGGTCCAGATTTTGTGCAGCGCGGCTTCATCAATATTGTCCATTCGCAGCAGCGCCAGCGCCTGAAGCTGATGGTGACGCACGCGCTCACGCATATCCGGCGTATTTTGCATTCCACGCCTGAGCTGTTTTTCAGTGGCGAAGTACAGCTCGCGCAGCAGGCTCTGTTTCCAGCTATTCCACAAGGTTTCGTTGGTCGCGCAGATGTCCGCGACGGTCAGGCAGACCAGAAAACGCAGCCGTGTTTCGGTTTGCACTTCTTCGGCGAACTGCTTGATGACTTCCGGATCCTGGATGTCGCGGCGCTGGGCGGTGACCGACATCAGCAGGTGTTGGCGCACCAGCCAGGCGACCAGTTGCGTTTCGCGTGAGTTCAAACCGTGCAGTTCGGCGAAGGTGAGTACATCCTGCGCGCCCAGTACCGAATGGTCGCCGCCGCGTCCTTTCGCAATATCGTGGAACAGCGCGGCGATCAGGATCAGTTCCGGATGGGGAAGCCGCGGCCAGAGATCGACGCATAGCGGATGGCGCTGGCGCGTCTCTTCTTTCGCGAAGCTCTCCAGTTTGAGCATTACGCGGATGGTGTGTTCATCCACCGTGTATGCGTGGAACAGGTCAAACTGCATTTGTCCGACGATGTGTGACCACTGCGGCATATAAGCCCACAGTACGCTGTGGCGGTGCATAGGCAGCAGGCCGCGGCTGACCGCGCCGGGATGGCGCAGCATACTAAGAAACAGAGTGCGCGCCTCCGGGATGTAGCACAGCGGTTGGCTCAGGTGGCGGCGGGCGTGGCGCAAATGGCGTAACGTCGTAGAGTAGATGCCGGTGATCGCGCTATTGCGCACCATCATATAAAACATGCGCAGGATCGCTTGCGGTTCGCGGATAAACAGCGTGTCGTCACGCAGATCAATGAGCGTGCCGCGCAGTTGAAACTCACCGTCAACAGGACGTGGTTTTTCATCCGCAGGCAGCGCCAGAATCGCCTCGTCAAATAGCTGAAGCAGCATCTGATTAAGTTCGCTGACCCGGCGCGTAACCCGGAAGTAGTCTTTCATCATCCGCTCAACCGGATCATTGCCCTCGCCGCTGTAGTTAAGGCGTTGAGCGACGCTTAACTGGCGGTCGAACAGCAGGCGGTTATCGTAGCGGCTGACCACCAGATGTAGCGCAAAGCGAATGCGCCACAGGATATGCAGGCATTCGTTGAGCTCCGCGCGTTCAGCCGGGGTTAAAAAGCCGAATCCCACCATCTCATCGAGCGAGGTAGCGCCGAAGTGACGTCGGGCGACCCACTGCAACGTATGGATATCGCGCAGGCCGCCGGGGCTGCTTTTAATATCTGGCTCCAGATTATAGCTGGTGCCGTGATAGCGCTGGTGGCGCTGGTTCTGCTCTTCTACTTTAGCGGCGTAAAATTTGTCGGACGGCCAAAAACCTTCGCTGAAAATATGTTTTTGCAGTGCCAGAAACAGAGCGACATCACCGATCAGCAGGCGCGTTTCGATGAGGTTTGTCGCAACGGTTAAATCAGACAGACCTTCCAGCAGACACTCTTCCAGCGTACGTACGCTATGTCCGACATCCAGCTTGACGTCCCATAATAAAGTCAGCAGTTCGCCGACCTTTTGCGCCTGTTCATCGGGCAGCTTTTTGCGGCTTAAAATGAGCAGATCAATATCGGAAAGCGGATGCAGTTCGCCGCGTCCATAGCCGCCGACGGCGACCAGCGCCAGATCGGCAATCTGACCGAAACCGGCCTCAATCCACAGGCGTTGCAACAACTGGTCAATAAATTCGGTACGAGCTTCAATAAGCTGTTCAGCACAAATGCCGCTGTCAAATGCCTCGCCCAGCCAGTGTTGAAAGATGTCGATGCGGGCTTTGATACCGGCGACGGTCAGTTCAGCGCGCGGCCAGACGCCAGGGTTTTGCGGCTGGTCCGGGAGGGTGGGGAGTGCGGTATTCGCGTGCTGTTCAGGAAGAGTATTCATATGCGCCACCCATTAAAAAGCCGGATGGTGGCGTGAACGCCTTACCCGGCCTACGTATTTACTCTTCATCCTTCAAGTTGCTTCTGCGTTGGCTGCGCTCGTTCACTCCAGTCACGTACTTATGTACGCTCCTGAAGATTCACTCTCTTGCCGCCTTGAGGCAACTCGAATGATTTTGAGTAAAGGTGTAATTTGTAGGCCTGATAAGATGCGAAGGCATCGCCATCAGGCAAAACATTATTCGTTGTGTGTGATGACCGCCGGGATGGTGTCATCTTTACGCAGCGTCAGAATTTCACAGCCGTTTTCCGTTACCACAATAGTATGCTCGTACTGAGCAGACAAGCTGCGGTCTTTGGTTTTTACCGTCCAGCCGTCTTTCATGGTGCGGATACGGTAATCCCCGGCGTTCAGCATCGGTTCAATGGTAAAGGTCATGCCAGGCTGCAACACGACGCCGCCATCGTCTGCATCATAATGCAGCACCTGCGGTTCTTCATGGAAGCCGCGACCAATACCGTGTCCGCAGTATTCACGTACCACGGAGAAACCTTCGCCTTCGGCATATTTCTGGATGGCGGCGCCAATGGTGCGCAGGCGGATGCCCGGTTTCACCATTTTGATGCCCAGATACAGGCTCTCTTGCGTGACGCGGCACAGACGCTCACCCAGAATGGTCGGTTTGCCGACGATAAACATCTTCGAGGTATCGCCGTGGAATTCATCTTTAATCACGGTCACGTCGATGTTGACGATATCACCATCTTTCAGATGTTTAGCGTCATCCGGAATGCCGTGGCACACCACTTCATTAATAGAGATACAGACGGATTTCGGATAGCCGTGGTAGCCGAGGCAGGCGGAGATCGCGTGTTGTTCGTTAACGATGTAATCGTTACAGATACGGTCCAGTTCGCCGGTGGTGACGCCCGGTTTGATATACGGTTCGATCATTTCCAGCACTTCGGCTGCCAGACGGCCCGCGACGCGCATTTTTTCGATGTCTTCAGATGTCTTGATAGAAATAGCCATGGATAGTGTCCAGCAGTGTCGATTATTTCGACAATAATAGGTTATGTCGTATCAATGTTAACAGTGCAGCGGCGTCAGTGCCAGATGTTGAACATTCTGGTAACGCTGACGTCCGCATGGTTCACCAGGTTGATTAGGGTTTCTTAACGGCTTTACCGTGACGGTCAAAGGTGAATTTTTGGTCGGTTCTGCGGTATACACCTTCCCCTTCAGATTTAACAAAGGTGGCGACAATATAGGGAGACTGCCACTCAAATGAGTATTTGCCGTTTTTGGGCATCGGAATCAGCAAATTACCATCGTTATCGATGAAACCATCGTCGACCTCAAAGCCAATATCGGCAACGGCTTTTGCGAAGGGGTTATATTTAAAGAGGTTTTTCTTTTCGCTGGCGGGAATTTTCGGCAACTTGCTGAAATCGAGATGCTTAAAGACCTGAGCCAGAAATAGCTGGTTCTCCAGCGATGCCGCCTGCCGGGCCGGAAACTCCAGCGTCAGATTGTCGGCCAGGCGGTAGTACCAGGAATAATTAGCATTATCTCCGTTCATTGTAAAAATAAAGAGATTTTCCAGCCGCTTGCCGTTGGGATATTTCTGTTGGTTTTTCGCCATCACCTCGTCAAGGGTGGTATGATGAACCTTGATATCGACATAAATATAATTAGAAAAACAACTGTTGTATTTTACTGACATTCGCGGTGAAAGAGGCTTAATAAAACGCTGTGGTTTTTTCAGTAGCGGCGTTAATGTTTCTTCAAAGCTACGCTGGGTTTCAACAACATCGAATAGCTGGTTCATGCTGGTCTGATAACGCGATTCGAGCTCTTTTCCCGGCAATGACAGGTCGGCCAGCGACAACACATCCTTACCGCGATATTGTGGCTCCATGGTGCGCACAATAGCCCAGGCACGCGCAACGGTTGTAAGCTCTCCGTCTACAGCATTGGCTCGGGCAACAAGCCAGGTCCCGGTGGCATCGTCATACTGAAAATACACGGCTTCAGGGGTGTAGTCCTCGTTGTAGTAGACAGCGCCGTTGTCGGTGCGGAAAAGAATGCCTTTTTGGCTGGCGAGCCATCTGTCCAGATAGGCGGGGTCTTTTGCTGTTTTAACCACAAAAATCTCACCGTTAATCATTTCTGATTGTTTATGGTCTGCCGCTGTTTTTTCGCGTTCTGTAAAGCTATAAACGTGGGTACCTTCGTCTTTGATATTAATATAAAGCCCTTGATTTCCCATGCGGCGGAAATAGGCGCCGGAGTTCCATGAATCAAGGGAGTTATAAATTGACAACGGGAGTTTGATCGCCAGATTGGAGGTGACAGAAAAAACGACGCCGGGAAAATCATCTTTCTGAACGAGGGCGGCTAGCTGTTCACGCTCCTGAGTGAGGCGGGTCTGCCATTTTTGTTGCTGCTCTGCGAAACGTGATTTGATTTTCTGAAGTCCCGGGGTGCTGTCATCGACCTGCTGAAGCTTCAACGTAATAACACAGTCAAAAAAGCCGCAGGCCATCTTTGGTTCGCTCACCAGACTGAGTGTTTTACCGTTGTTTTCTGTTTTGAGAGAGTAGGTTATCCCTTCGATTTGTATTTGTTGATTTTTAATCTCATAGCGTGAAGTGCTATTCCAGCGATTGGCCGTTAGCGCCTCTGGCGCCAGGTTAAACCAAACCCAGTTTTTATTTTCCTCAAAGGCCGAAGTAATACTCTGTTGCGTTTTTGTGCTGGGCTGCTGCGTGTCAACGCTGAAATCAATGTGGGTTTCTTCTGTGAGGTAAGTCTGCGCTGTGGCATAAGCGGAAGCGATACCACACCCTGTTAATAGTATTAATATATTGATAATTATACTTTTATTCACCAATTAAATCCTTTTATAAATCTTGCTATTCCATGTGCCGCGATTGTAGATACCCCTTCCGCTCGCTGAATTGATCCAGATAAAGTTCTGCCATGCTTTTTTGAGTCCGAATCGCCACTCAACGCGTTCTTTGGTTGAACAACTGTTGGTTTTCAGCGCCATTTTGTGGTATAAAGCGCGCCGGACTTCCGATCCATTCGAAGACTACACACGATGGACGGGAGCGACAAATCTCACTTTGTGTAACAACACACACGTATCGGCACATATTCCGGGGTGCCCTTTGGGGTCGGTAATATGGGATACGTGGAGGCATAACCCCAACTTAATCTATAGAGGTTTTAAATCATGGCAACTGTTTCCATGCGCGACATGCTCAAGGCTGGTGTTCACTTTGGTCACCAGACCCGTTA
>NZ_JBKFSQ010000044.1:0-31666 GCF_046569525.1 Salmonella sp. 741265055_HSA
GTTTCAACCTGCGCTCGTCGAACACCGAACCGGTGGTGCGCCTGAATGTGGAATCCAAAGCAAATACAGAATTGATGGAAGAAAAAACGCAAGCAATCCTGACATTATTACGGAAATAGTTTTTTTTCGTGTGACATACATATAGAGTTATTCCATAGTCAATTCATTTATGCAATCAATGTGATACGAATCCGTAAAAGCTATCCATATTTTCCAATTCTGAGTTAACATCTAAGGCACATTTCAAGCCGCGCTCTCGTCGCGCGGTGACCACACCTGACAGGAGTATGTAATGTCCAAGCAACAGATCGGCGTCGTCGGTATGGCAGTGATGGGGCGCAACCTCGCGCTCAACATCGAAAGCCGTGGTTATACCGTCTCCGTTTTCAACCGCTCCCGTGAAAAGACCGAAGAAGTGATTGCCGAGAATCCCGGCAAAAAGCTGGTGCCTTATTACACGGTGAAAGAGTTTGTTGAATCCCTCGAAACGCCTCGTCGTATCCTGTTAATGGTGAAAGCGGGCGCAGGTACTGATGCAGCTATTGATTCGCTGAAACCGTATCTGGAAAAAGGCGATATCATTATTGATGGCGGTAATACCTTCTTCCAGGACACAATCCGTCGCAATCGCGAGCTGTCTGCGGAAGGTTTTAACTTTATCGGTACCGGCGTTTCCGGTGGTGAAGAGGGCGCGCTGAAAGGGCCATCTATCATGCCTGGCGGTCAGAAAGATGCCTATGAACTGGTGGCTCCGATCCTGACGAAGATTGCTGCCGTGGCGGAAGATGGCGAACCGTGCGTGACCTATATAGGCGCCGATGGCGCGGGTCACTACGTCAAGATGGTCCACAATGGTATTGAATATGGCGATATGCAGCTTATCGCTGAAGCTTACTCCCTGCTGAAAGGCGGCCTGAACCTCAGTAATGAAGAGTTGGCGAACACTTTTACTGAGTGGAATAACGGCGAGCTGAGCAGTTATCTGATCGACATCACTAAAGACATCTTCACTAAAAAAGATGAAGACGGAAACTACCTGGTGGATGTCATTCTTGATGAAGCCGCCAACAAAGGGACCGGTAAATGGACCAGCCAGAGCGCGCTGGATCTGGGCGAACCGCTGTCGCTAATTACCGAATCCGTCTTTGCGCGTTACATCTCTTCGTTGAAAGCACAACGTGTTGCCGCATCTAAAGTGCTCTCCGGCCCGAAAGCGCAACCGGCAGGCGACAAAGCGGAATTTATCGAGAAAGTGCGTCGCGCGCTGTATCTTGGCAAGATCGTCTCCTATGCGCAGGGCTTCTCGCAGCTACGCGCTGCGTCTGATGAATATCACTGGGATCTCAACTACGGCGAGATTGCTAAGATTTTCCGTGCGGGTTGTATCATTCGCGCTCAGTTCCTGCAGAAAATCACCGATGCTTACGCAGAAAACGCTGGTATTGCCAATTTGCTGTTAGCGCCTTACTTCAAGAAAATTGCTGATGAGTACCAGCAGGCGCTGCGTGATGTTGTGGCTTACGCGGTGCAGAACGGCATTCCGGTGCCGACATTCTCTGCGGCAGTGGCCTACTATGACAGCTATCGCGCCGCAGTACTGCCAGCTAACTTAATTCAGGCGCAGCGTGACTACTTTGGTGCGCACACCTATAAACGTACTGATAAAGAAGGTGTTTTCCATACCGAATGGTTGGAATAATTTCTGCAAAATGTTTAAGCCCGGTTTAATACCGGGCTTTTTTTTATCTCTATTCTTATTGATTTATCGCTTTTGCTTAATATTAACTTAATAATCTGTGTTTATCGTAATGAAGATAATCTGAATTGTTTTCGTCTGCGTTGCACTTTATATACTCAGGCGTTAAAACTTTAATATCTTATCAGGATGCGAAATACATCATGATTCATAATTAAGTTAATTCTGAGAGCGAATAATGAAAATCACGATATCCGGGACGGGTTATGTTGGCTTGTCTAATGGTTTGCTTATTGCACAACATCATGATGTGGTGGCGTTAGACATTGTTCCTTCCCGTGTTGAACTGTTAAATGATCGGATATCTCCGATTGTTGATAAAGAAATTCAGCAATTTTTAAAGGAAGATAACATCAGATTCAGGGCAACGCTGGATAAGTTTGATGCGTACCAGAATGCAGATTACGTCATCATTGCTACGCCTACGGATTACGATCCCAAAACCAACTATTTTAATACGTCCAGTGTGGAATCGGTCATTCAGGATGTGATCAGCATCAACCCCGCAGCCGTGATGATTATTAAGTCTACGGTGCCGGTTGGCTTCACGGCGGCAATGCGTCAGAAGTTTGCGACAGAAAATATCATTTTCTCTCCGGAGTTTTTACGTGAAGGTAAAGCCCTTTACGATAACCTTTATCCCTCCCGTATCGTGATTGGGGAACAGTCTGAGCGCGCCAGAGAATTTGCCGCATTACTCCAGGAAGGCGCTATTAAACAGGAGATTCCGACGCTGTTTACGGACTCCACTGAAGCGGAAGCCATTAAACTTTTCGCCAATACTTATCTCGCTATGCGAGTCGCTTATTTTAATGAATTAGACAGCTATGCTGAAACGTTAGGATTAAATACCCGACAAATTATTGAAGGGGTGTGCCTCGACCCGCGTATTGGCAATCATTATAATAATCCCTCTTTTGGTTATGGCGGATATTGTTTGCCAAAAGATACCAAACAGTTGCTGGCTAATTATCAGTCGGTGCCTAATAATATTATCTCCGCTATCGTTGAAGCAAACCGTACGCGTAAAGATTTTATTGCCGACGCTATCCTCGCCAGAAAGCCTAAAGTGGTGGGCATTTATCGCCTGATTATGAAGAGTGGCTCCGATAACTTCCGCGCCTCATCGATTCAGGGGATTATGAAGCGCATTAAAGCGAAAGGCGTAGAGGTCATCATCTATGAGCCGGTAATGGAAGAAGATACTTTCTTTAACTCACGTCTTGAACGTGATTTGCACTGCTTTAAACAGCAGGCGGATGTCATTATTTCCAACAGGATGGCGGCAGAGCTTTTGGATGTTGCTGAAAAAGTGTATACCCGCGATCTTTTCGGTAGTGATTAATAAGGCAATCGGGGCTGATGAGTCCCGATGATTTATTGACCAAATGGAAATAATGTCTGATTTTTATCATTAATCCTATGGCATATATTTGCTTTATGACTACACTGTCTCCAGCTTCAACCTTTTTTTAGTTAGGGTATCTATGACAGTGGATAGTAATACGTCTTCCGGGCGTGGGAACGATCCGGAACAGATTGATTTGATTGAGTTATTGCTACAGTTATGGCGTGGGAAGATGACCATTATTGTAGCCGTTATTATCGCCATTTTGCTGGCCGTAGGCTACCTGATGATAGCCAAAGAAAAATGGACATCCACGGCGATTATTACCCAACCTGATGCCGCGCAGGTTGCCACCTATACCAACGCGCTCAACGTCTTGTATGGCGGGAATGCCCCCAAAATCTCTGAAGTGCAGGCGAATTTTATAAGCCGCTTTAGCTCTGCGTTTTCCGCATTATCGGAAGCGCTGGATAATCAGAAAGAGCCGGAAAAGCTCACCATTGAACAGTCGGTAAAGGGGCAGGCGCTGCCGCTCTCGGTTTCTTATGTGAGTACTACCGCTGAAGGCGCGCAGCGTCGGCTGGCGGAATATATCCAACAGGTGGATGAAGAGGTCGCTAAGGAACTGGAAGTTGACCTGAAAGATAACATCACGCTGCAAACTAAAACGTTGCAGGAGTCCCTTGAGACGCAGGAAGTTGTGGCGCAGGAGCAAAAAGATCTGCGTATTAGGCAAATCGAAGAAGCGTTGCGCTATGCGGATGAGGCCAAAATCACGCAGCCGCAGATTCAGCAAACCCAGGATGTTACCCAGGACACGATGTTCCTGCTGGGGAGCGATGCGCTAAAATCGATGATACAGAACGAAGCGACGCGTCCACTGGTCTTTTCTCCGGCATATTACCAGACGAAGCAGACACTGCTGGACATTAAAAATCTGAAAGTGACTGCCGATACGGTGCACGTCTATCGTTATGTGATGAAGCCGACGCTGCCGGTCCGTCGCGATAGCCCGAAAAAAGCCATTACCCTCGTGCTGGCTGTGTTGCTGGGCGGGATGATCGGCGCCGGGATTGTGCTGGGGCGCAATGCGCTACGTAGCTATAAGCCAAAAGCCTTGTAAGCTTCTTTGCCGGATGGCGGCACAAGTGCCTTATCCGGCTACGAAAGGTAAAATTTCTCACTAAAAAACCGGGCATTGCCCGGTTTTTTTACGCTTATTGATGACGCTTACGAAGATTGTCGATCACGGTGGTGAGGTTGAGATCCTGATCCTGCAACAGCACCAGCAGGTGGTACATCAAATCAGACGCTTCATTGGTTAATTCAAAACGATCATTGACGGTGGCCGCCAGCGCGGTTTCCACACCTTCTTCGCCAACTTTTTGCGCAATACGTTTGGTACCGCTGGCGTACAGTTTCGCCGTGTAAGAGCTGGCCGGATCGGCGGTTTTGCGCTCTGCCAGTAGCTGCTCCAGTTGATACAGGAATAACCATTGATGGCTGGCGTCGCCAAAGCAGCTACTGGTACCTTTGTGGCAGGTCGGCCCGACAGGGTTTGCCAGCACCAGCAGTGTATCGTTGTCGCAATCTGGCGCAATGCTGACGACATTCAGCACATGGCCTGAGGTTTCGCCTTTGGTCCATAAACGCTGTTTCGTGCGTGAGAAGAACGTAACATGGCCGGATTCAATGGTTTTGTCCAGCGCTTGTGGGTTCATATAGCCCAGCATCAATACTTCGCCGGATACCGCATGTTGCACGATGGCTGGCATCAGGCCATCGGTTTTTTCCCAGTCCAGCTCGCGGCGTTGTTGCTCTGTTAACATATCCTGATCTCCACGCCCTGGCCTGCCAGGTACGCTTTTAATTCGCCAATATTGATGATTTGCTTGTGAAAAACGGAGGCGGCAAGCGCGCCGTCGACATCGGCATCACGGAATGCCTCAAGAAAGTGTTCCATCGTACCCGCACCGCCGGAGGCGATTAGCGGCACGCGGCAAACGTCACGGACTTTTTTCAACTGCGTCAGATCGTAACCGTTACGCACGCCGTCCTGGTTCATCATATTCAGGACGATTTCCCCCGCGCCGCGCTGTTGTACCTCTTGCACCCAGTCCAGCGTCTCCCACTGCGTCACGCGGGTACGGTTTTCATCGCCGGTATACTGGTTAACATGGTATTTCCCCGTGGCGTCGTCAAACCAGGTATCAATCCCGACGACAATGCACTGTACGCCAAAACGGTCAGCCAGACGGGTAATCAGCGTTGGGTCAGCCAGCGCCGGGGAGTTGATAGAGATCTTATCCGCCCCGAAAGAAAGAATTTTGGCGGCGTCGTCAATTGACCGGATACCGCCCGCTACGCAAAACGGAATGTCGATCACCTCGGCAACGCGCGCCACCCAGCTTTTATCGACTACGCGACCATCGCTGGAGGCGGTAATGTCATAGAACACCAGTTCGTCCGCGCCTTCGTCGGCATAGCGTTTGGCCAGCGGAACGATATCGCCAATGATCTCATGGTTGCGAAACTGTACGCCTTTCACCACCTGACCATCACGAACGTCCAGACACGGAATTATACGTTTTGCCAGCATTGGATGGCCTCCTTAACGGTAAATTTCCCTTCTAACAGAGCGCGTCCGACAATCACGCCGCGCACGCCGGTGCCGCGCAGGGCGGCAATATCATCGATATCGCCAATACCGCCGGAGGATTGAAAGGCGATCTGCGGATATCTGGCGCATACCTCTTCGTACAGCGAAACGTTAGAGCCCGCCAGCGTGCCGTCGCGGGAAATATCGGTACACAGTACATGTTTCAGGCCGACGGGGAGATAGGTCTCCACCAGTTGTTCCAGCGAGACGCCGGAATTTTCCTGCCAGCCGCTAACCGCCACCTGCTTGGTGCCGTGTTCGTCTATGCGAACGTCCAGCGCCAGCACCAGCGCCTGCGCGCCAAAACGTTCAAACCAGCCTTTCACCACGTCAGGGGATTTCACCGCCGTTGAACCGATGACCACACGGGCAACGCCAGCTTTCAGTAATGCCGCAACGTCTTCTTCGGTACGCACGCCGCCGCCGACCTGAACAGGCACGTTCACGCCCGCGACCAGGGTTTTAATCAGCGGTATCTGTCGTTTAGCCGGATCTTTAGCGCCGGTCAGATCTACCAGATGCAGCACCCCGGCGCCCTGGGCGGCGTAATCCTGTAAACGGGGCAGGGGATCGTTACCGTAATCCCGCTGCCGGGCGTAGTCACCCTGGTGGAGACGCACCACGGTGCCGTCAATTAAATCTAATGCCGGAATAATCATTACATCTCCAGGAAGTTTTTCAGCAACTGTGCGCCCGCCGCGCCCGAACGTTCCGGGTGGAACTGTACGCCGAAGAAATTATCTTTCTGTACCGCCGCGGTAAACGGCTCGCCGTAATTGCACTGGGCGATAGTCCACGGGTTGACCGGCATCGCGTAGCTGTGAACAAAGTAAAAATAGGCGCCATCTTCAATGCCCTGAAACAGCCGGTTGCCCGCCTGCGGATACACGCGATTCCAGCCCATGTGCGGCAGCGGCAGACCAAAGTCGGTCATTTTCGGCACGTCTTGTTCGATAATGTTCAGCAGATCCACGCCGCGCGTCTCTTCGCTGCGACGACCCAGCAGTTGCATCCCTAAGCAGATACCCAGTACCGGCTGAGTACACGCTTTAATTAAGTCGATCAGTTCACGTTCGCGCAGTTGATCCATAGCGGCCTGCGCCGTGCCGACGCCAGGCAGAAAGAGTTTGTCAGCGCGTAATACGATTTCCGCTTCACGGCTGACCACCGGGGTATAACCGTGGCGCGCCACGGCGGATTTTACCGAGCTTAAATTGGCGCAGCCGGTGTCAAGGATGACGACGTTCATCACAGCACTCCTTTCGAGGACGGTAATGTATCGCCCTCCACGCGAATAGCCTGGCGTAGCGTCCGACCAAAGGCTTTAAACAAACTTTCGACACGGTGGTGATCGTTCTTACCCTTAGTCTTGAGATGCAGAGTGACGCCCATCGTGTAAGAGAGTGAGCGGAAAAAGTGTTCAATCATCTCTGTGCTCAAATCGCCCACACGCTGGTAGGTAAATTCAGCTTTATATTCCAGATGCGGACGACCGGAAATATCCAGCGCGCAGCGCGCCAGACATTCATCCATCGGCAGTACAAAGCCAAAACGGCAGATACCGCGCTTGTCGCCGAGTGCCAGTTTTAATGCCTCACCGAGCGCCAGTCCGGTATCTTCTACCGTGTGGTGATCGTCGATATAGAGATCGCCCTTAACGGTAATCTCCATGCGAAAGCCGCCGTGGGTGGCGATTTGATCGAGCATATGGTCAAAGAAGCCGACGCCGGTATTAATCTTGCTGTTGCCTTCGCGATCCAGCCAGACGCTGACATCAATCTGTGTCTCTTTGGTGTTGCGGACCACATGCGCATAACGATCGCGTTTCGTTAGCTGTTCGCCAATCATCGTCCAGTTCAGCGTTTCACGGTGATAGCGTAAACCAGTAATACCCATATTATCAGCGAGCTGGATATCGGTCGCACGATCGCCGATCACATAGCTGTTGGCGCTATCCATCGCTTGTTCCGCAAGATAACGCTCCACCAGCTTCACTTTGGGCTTGCGGCAGTCGCAGTCGTCTGCGGGCAGGTGAGGGCAGATCAGCACCTCATCAAAGCGTACGCCCTGAGAGGTGAAAATCTGCATCATCAGGTTGTGCGGTCCGTCGAAGTCCGTCTGCGGGAAGCTTTGCGTGCCAAGCCCATCCTGGTTAGTGATCATCACCAGCTTAAAACCGGCTTTTTGCAGCTTCAGCAATACGGGAATCACCTCTGGCTCAAAGGCCAGTTTATCAAAGCGGTCTACCTGAAAATCGCTTGGCGGTTCGGAAATCAAGGTTCCGTCCCGGTCGATGAAAAGATACTTCTGACTCATACTGGCTCCGCACGTAAGGCGTCAATGACGCGCTGGTTTTCCTGGCGGGTGCCGACCGTAATCCGCAGGCAGCCGCTTAAAGAAGGTTGTTTATTCTGATCGCGTAAGATAATGCCCTGATCCCATAAGGATTTAAACACGCTGCTGGAGGCGGTAAACCGCGCCAGAATATAGTTGGTTTCAGAGTCAAAGACGTGTTCTACGCAGGCGGTCTGTTGCAGGGCATTCACCAGATACTGACGTTCCTGCACTGTCTGCGCCACGCGATCGCGCATTGCGTTTATTCCCTGCGGACTCAGCGTCTGGGCGGCGATATCCGCCACTGGCGTAGAAAGCGGATAAGGGGCGATCACTTTTAACAGCAGGTTGATCACCTCTTCATTAGCCAGCGTAAAGCCGCAGCGCAGACCCGCCAGCGCAAAAGCTTTCGACAATGTGCGCAGGATAACCAGATGAGGATATTCAACCAGCCAGCCTGTCAGCGTGGCCTGTGGGCAAAACTCAATATAAGCTTCGTCGGCGACGACTATCGCTTTACCGCGTGTCAACTCCAGCAGTGTGCGCAGATCCTGCGGGTTGATAAGTTGCCCGGTAGGATTATTGGGGCTACAAACGAACACCACTTTTGTGCCGTCAAGGTTGTCGGAAATCCCCTGTAGATCCAGCTGCCAGTTTTCAAGCGCGGGAACCATCCGGCGCTCTACGCCAATGGTTTCGGCGCTGACGCTGTACATACCGTAAGTGGGCGGACAGTAGAGAATGGCGTCTTTCCCCGGTTCACAGAAGGCGCGGATCACCAGCTCGATCCCTTCATCCGCGCCGCGGCTGACCAGCACTTGCTCCGGCTTTACGCCAGCATATTGCGCGTAGGTTTCAATCACGGCCTTTGGCTGGCATTCCGGGTAGCGGTTAAGCGTTTGTTGGGTGAGCTGAAACTCCACCGCTGTCGGGAATTCATTCGCGTTCAGCCAGACATCGCCGTTACCGCCCAGACGGCGGGCAGACTGATACGGTACCAGGTTGCGGACATTTTCACGGGCTAAGTCAGCGACGCTGAGAGTGTTTTCAGTGCTCATGCTTGCTCCTTGAGGGCGTTTACGCGCAGGGTCACGGCATTTTTATGGGCAGTCAGACGTTCTGCCGCCGCCAATGTTTCAATGGTTGATGCCAGAGCGGAAAAGCCCGCTTTCGACAGTTCCTGAACGGTCATCCGTTTCTGGAAATCCGCTAACCCAAGGCTGGAACAGGTAGCAGTATAGCCATAGGTCGGTAAGACATGGTTGGTTCCGGAAGCGTAATCACCGGCGGATTCCGGCGACCAGTCGCCGAGAAATACCGAGCCTGCGCTGGTAATCGCATCCACCAAATCGCGCGCATTGCGCGTCTGGATGATTAAGTGTTCCGGCCCATACTGATTAGAGATGGCGACGCACTGTGCTAAATCTTTGGTCACAATCAGGCGACTGGCGCTCAGGGCCTGACGGGCGGTGTCCGCGCGCGGCAGATCCGCCAGTTGACGTTCTACCGCCTCCGCCACCTTGCGGGCAATGTCAGCATCAGGCGTCAGCAGGATCACCTGGGAATCCGGACCGTGTTCTGCCTGGGAAAGCAGGTCAGACGCGACGAAATCCGGTGTTGCGCCGCTGTCGGCAATCACCAGTACTTCAGACGGCCCGGCTGGCATATCGATAGCCGCGCCGTCGAGGCGTTGGCTGACCTGACGCTTGGCTTCGGTTACAAAGGCGTTGCCGGGGCCAAAAATTTTATCCACTTTCGGTACGGACTCGCTGCCGAAGGCCAGAGCGGCAATCGCCTGCGCGCCGCCGACGTTAAAGATTTCCTGCACGCCACACAGTTGCGCCGCATAGAGGATTTCATCAGCGATGGGCGGCGGCGAGCACAGAACCACGTTCTGACATCCCGCAATGCGCGCCGGCGTCGCCAGCATCAGCACCGTTGAGAAGAGCGGAGCCGAGCCGCCGGGAATATACAGACCGACAGACGCGACGGGACGCGTAACCTGCTGACAACGCACGCCTGGCTGGGTTTCCACATCTACTGGCGGTAGCGTCTGCGCGGAATGGAACGTTTCAATATTTTTGACGGCAGCGGCCATCGCCTGTTTTAATTCGTCGCTCAGGCGCGCGCCAGCGGCGGCGATCTCTTCAGGGGTGACGCGTAGCGCTGTCACTTCTGTTTTATCAAATTTAGCGCTGTATTCACGCAGGGCATCGTCACCGCGCGTTTTTACATTATCCAGAATATCGCAGACCGTCCGGGTAATACTGTCAGAGGCGGAAATCGCCGGACGTGTCAGCAGCGCACGCTGCTGCTCAGGGCTACAGCTGTTCCAGTCAATCAGGGTATTGAAGCTCATGGTCTTTACTCCATCACAGGGTTCCGCCTTATCCGGCCTACAGAACCCAAAATATCAACGCATTACGTAGGCCTGATAAGCGCAGCGCCATCAGGCGTCAGATCACTCCATCATCTTCTCGATCGGCAGTACCAGAATCGAGCTGGCACCAAGCGCTTTCAGTTTCTCCATGGTTTCCCAGAACAACGTTTCGCTGCTGACCATGTGCATCGCCACGCGCTGTTGCTCGCCCGCCAGCGGCAGGATTGTCGGCCTTTCGGCGCCTGGCAGCAGGGCGATAACCTCTTCCAGGCGTTCGCCTGGCGCGTGCATCATGATGTATTTCGATTCGCGCGCCTGAATCACGCCCTGAATACGGGTCAGCAATTTATCGATCAGCTGTTGCTTGCTCTGTGCCATCTCACCGTCGCGCTGAATCAGACAGGCTTTAGAGCGGTAGATAACTTCGACTTCACGCAGGCCGTTAGCTTCAAGCGTCGCGCCGGTAGAGACCAAATCGCAGATAGCGTCGGCCAGCCCCGCGCGCGGCGCGACTTCGACAGAACCATTTAACAGACACGACTTAAAAGAGACGCCTTTCTGGTCGAGGTAGCGTTTGAGGAGGTGCGGATAAGAGGTAGCGATACGTTTACCGTCCAGCGCGGCCGGGCCGTCCCAGGCTTCGTCAACCGGCGTTGCCAGCGATAAACGGCAGCCGCCGAAGTCAAGACGGCGCAGGGTAAAATAGCGCGGATCTTCGCCCTGCGCGCGGCGGTTGAGTAGCTCTTCTTCCAGCACGTTCTCGCCGATAATACCGAGATCGACCACGCCATCCATCACCAGACCCGGAATGTCATCATCACGCACGCGCAGGATATCAATCGGCATGTTTTCCGCCATCGCAATCAGGCGCTGAGTGTGTAAATTAATTTTTATGCCGCAGCGGGCCAGCAATTCTCGTGAATCATCGCTTAAACGGCCTGATTTCTGAATAGCTATGCGTAAGCGGGTGTTGTCTAACATTCTGCGTTCCTCTTTATCCTGTCTGAACCGGTCTGTATCGCGCGCCAAAAAAAAGCCCCCGGAAGATGATCTTCCGGGGGCTTTCTCATGCGTTCATGCACCACTGGAAGATCTGAATGTCTTCCAGCACACATCGCCTGAAAGACTAGTCAGGATGATGGTGATGATGGTGGTGTTTAAATTGAACGCGTGTCATAAAAATTCCGATGAATGCTTATTCATTTGATACCTTTAACCTAAACCACTTTTACGCCTTAAAGCAAGCGCTTTTTTCATTTCGCATTTATAGTATGAATTGTCAGTCACGGCGGGCTGGCGTAGCCTTATGTATAAGGCGTTAAAGTCAGGAGAAAATGGATGAAAAAGGTCGCAATTGTCGGTTTAGGTTGGTTAGGCATGCCGCTGGCAATGTCGCTGGCAGCGAGAGGCTGGCAGGTTACCGGCAGCAAAACCACCCTTGACGGGGTGGAAGCGGCCCGTATGAGTGGAATTGAAAGCTATCCGCTGCGTCTGGAGCCGGAGCTGGTCTGTGAGGCGGACGATCTTGACGCTCTGCTGGATGTCGATGCGCTGGTGATAACACTGCCCGCGCGCCGTAGCGGTCCGGGAGAGGATTTTTATCTGCAGGCGATGCAGGAACTGGTCGACAGCGCGCTGGCTTATCGTATCCCGCGTATTATTTTTACCAGTTCGACGTCTGTTTACGGCGATGCGCAAGGCGTGGTGAAAGAGAATACGCCGCGTAATCCGGTCACGGCCAGCGGGCGTACCCTGAAGGAACTGGAAGATTGGCTGCATAATCTGCCGGGCACGTCAGTGGATATTCTGCGGCTGGCGGGGTTGGTCGGGCCTGGGCGCCATCCCGGACGTTTCTTTGCCGGAAAAACCGCGCCGGATGGTCAACACGGGGTCAATCTGGTGCATCTTGAAGACGTGGTTGGCGCAATTACCCTCTTGTTACAGGCGCCGAAAGGAGGGCACATCTATAATATATGTGCGCCGGCGCATCCAGCCCGCAACGTGTTTTATCCGCAAATGACGCGCTTGCTGGGAATGGCGCCGCCGCATTTTCGTGACGCACCGGACAACGGCAAAGGGAAGATTATCGACGGTAGCCGGATTTGTAATGAGCTGGGATTTGAATATCAATATCCCGATCCGCTGGTGATGCCGATGGAGTGAGTCGCTGTCCAGCAGGTGGTCGCCATATAGCGCAAGGGGACGAGTATGAAACCACTGCTGGACGTTCTGATTATTCTTGATGCGTTAGAAAAAGAAGGCAGCTTCGCGGCGGCGTCGGCAAAATTATTTAAAACGCCGTCCGCCCTCAGTTATACCGTTCATAAGCTGGAAAACGATCTTAATATCCAACTGCTCGACCGTAGCGGGCATCGCGCGCGATTTACGCGAACCGGTAAAATGCTACTGGAAAAAGGCCGTGAAGTGCTGCACACCGTTCGCGAGCTGGAAAAGCAGGCGATTAAACTGCATGAAGGCTGGGAGAACGAACTGGTCATCGGTGTGGATGATACCTTTCCCTTTTCTCTTCTGGCCCCGCTTATCGACGCTTTTTATCAACGCCACAGCGTGACGCGCCTTAAATTTGTCAATGGCGTTCTCGGCGGTTCATGGGAGACGCTGACGCAGGGAAGGGCGGATATTATTGTTGGCGCCATGCGCGCGCCGCCGCCTGACACCGGCTTTGGCTTTGCAAGACTGGGCGATCTTGAACTGGTGTTTGCTGTCGCCCCGCATCATCCGCTGGTTCATGAAGAGGAACCGCTTAGCCGCCAGACGATCAAACGTTTTCGCGCGATTGTGGTTGGCGATAGCGTCCATTCCTCGCGATCAATAGGGTCTGAACTGCTCGACGCTCAGGAAGCGATTACCGTGTTTGATTTTAAAACCAAGCTGGAGCTGCAAATTAGCGGACTGGGGTGCGGCTATTTACCGCGTTATCTGGCGCAGCGATTTTTGGAAAGCGGCGCGCTTATAGAGAAGAAAGTTGTGGCGCAAATCGCCTATGAACCGGTGTGGGTTGGCTGGAATGTACAGACCGCCGGGCTGGCCAGCGGCTGGTGGCGGGATGAAATTTTAGCAAATAATGCTATTGCTGGGGTGTATGCAAAATCGCCGGTTTAAAAATCAATCGCTTATGAAAAATAATTTTTTGAACGCGCTCGCATTCTCTTGTCATTTCACTTCAATTTAGGGCAGAATACGCCGCTTGCAAAAAATGACACTAACCGACGTTTTAATACGCGTCGGTTATTTTTTTGCTTCAAACACATCATTCAATACCAAGAGGCCGGGCTTCGTACCGGATAGATACTTACTTAAAAATCGACAGTTGTTGTCGCTGAGGAATCCAGAAAATGGGGCAATTTTTTGCTTACGCGACGGCATTCGCCGTAAAGGAGAATGACCATGTCGCATAACGTTACTCCAAACACCTCTCGCGTGGAATTACGTAAAACGCTTACGTTAGTTCCGGTTGTAATGATGGGTCTTGCCTATATGCAGCCGATGACGCTGTTCGATACATTTGGTATCGTTTCAGGCCTCACTGACGGTCACGTACCGACGGCGTATGCATTCGCGTTAATCGCGATTCTGTTTACGGCGTTGAGCTACGGGAAACTGGTGCGTCGCTATCCTTCCGCGGGTTCGGCGTACACCTATGCCCAGAAATCCATCAGCCCGACCGTTGGCTTTATGGTGGGTTGGTCTTCTCTGCTCGATTATCTGTTCGCGCCGATGATCAACATTCTGTTGGCGAAAATTTATTTTGAAGCGCTGGTGCCCTCCATTCCGTCATGGGTGTTTGTCGTGGCGCTGGTGGCCTTTATGACGGCCTTTAACCTGCGCAGCCTCAAATCGGTCGCTAACTTCAACACCGTGATTGTAGTGCTACAGGTGGTGCTGATTGCGGTCATTCTGGGCATGGTGGTTTATGGCGTATTTGAAGGCGAAGGCGCCGGTACGCTGGCGAGCACCCGTCCGTTCTGGTCCGGCGATGCGCACGTTATCCCGATGATTACGGGAGCGACGATCCTGTGCTTCTCCTTTACCGGCTTTGACGGCATCAGTAACCTGTCGGAAGAGACCAAAGATGCTGAGCGCGTGATCCCGCGTGCGATTTTCTTGACCGCGCTGATTGGCGGCCTGATCTTCATCTTTGCAACCTATTTCCTGCAATTGTACTTCCCGGATATCTCTCGCTTTAAAGATCCGGATGCGTCTCAGCCGGAAATCATGCTGTACGTGGCGGGTAAAACCTTCCAGGTTGGCGCGCTGATCTTCTCTACTATCACCGTACTGGCTTCCGGTATGGCGGCGCATGCAGGCGTAGCGCGCCTGATGTACGTGATGGGGCGCGACGGCGTATTCCCGAAAAGCTTCTTCGGTTACGTTCATCCGAAATGGCGTACGCCAGCGATGAACATCATCCTGGTCGGGGCGATCGCGCTGCTGGCGATTAATTTTGACCTGGTGATGGCGACGGCGCTGATTAACTTTGGCGCGCTGGTCGCGTTTACCTTCGTTAACCTGTCGGTGATTTCGCAGTTCTGGATCCGTGAGAAGCGTAATAAAACGTTGAAAGATCACTTCCAGTATCTGTTCCTGCCGATGTGCGGCGCGCTTACGGTTGGTGCGTTGTGGGTTAACCTGGAAGAGAGCTCAATGGTACTGGGCTTGATCTGGGCAGGTATCGGGCTGATTTATCTGGCGTGCGTAACTAAAAGCTTCCGTAACCCGGTTCCACAGTACGAAGACGTCGCGTAATCGCGCGTATTATCGGCAATAGTAAAACCGGAGGCAGTGCCTCCGGTTTTTTGTCTGCCATCCAGCACGCTTGCCGGATGGCGACGTCACTCTTTATCCGCTCTGGATTAACAATGCCCGTCAGGCATTGGTCAATTACACAATCTCAGTTGCGTACTGCCACAGTGATTTCAGCAGCCCCAGCTTCGTTTTATCTTCCGCATACTGCTGAGAAAGCATCTGCAATTCATTGGCATACTGTTGTAAAAACTCCGGCGTCAGCACCTGACGGCGATGCGCCAGCCAGCGCTGCTGCTCTGCGTCATCCAGCGTACCGGGAAAATTGCGTGCGCGGTAATTAAACAGCAGCTTCTCAATGCGCTTATCGACAAAGGTAATGTCCAGCGCGGGCAGGTTACGCGGCTCGGTTTCGAGTACGATTTTCATGGCTGCGCGATCGGCATCGCTGAAAAAACCATCATAGAGCTGGGCATCAACGTTATCCGAGGCGGCAAAAGGTTCGGCTTCGGCAAAAATCGCCACCACTTTGTCGCGGACCTGCGGGTTTTCACGCAGCACTTTCAGGTTATCCAGGCAGTGCTGGCGGTTAATTCCCAGCCGGTCGGCATCCTCCGGGCGCAAGGTATTCGCCTGCGCCAGTACCGGACATTTATTGATATGCACCAGCTTTACTGGCACTGCGGCGTGATCGCCAAGATCGGCTTTGGCCGTATAAAGCCGCTCGCGAAGGGTGTCGCTGTCCAGCTCAAGAAGAGGAGAAATATCGCCTGCTAAATCGACCATGATCACCGCGTTACGGTTTTCAGGATGCCACGCCAGCGGCGCGACCCAGCTTGTATTACCGCGCCACGCGCCAAACATGCCGGAGACATGCACCAGCGGCTTCATTTGCGGGACGTCAATCAGCGCCGCCAGTTTATGTTTACTGCGGTGGCTATAAAGATAATCAAACAGCCGCGGCTGGCGTGTTTTCACCAGTTGCGCCATCGCAATAGTGGCGTAGACATCCGCCATCGCATCATGCGCGTTGCTGTGTTCGATCCCGTTCGCCTGGGTTAAATGTTCCAGACGAAAGCTGGGCAGGCCGTCGTCGTTTTCCGGCCAGTTAATTCCCTCCGGGCGCAGCGCATAACAGGCGCGCATGACATCCAATAGATCCCAACGTGAATTATCATGCTGCCAGCTCCAGGCGTAGGGATCGTAAAAGTTGCGATAAAAAATATTGCGCGTGACTTCATCATCAAAGCGCACATTGTTGTAGCCCACAACGCAGGTTTTAGGAACGGTAAACAGCGCATGAATGCGTCTGGCGAAAGCGGCTTCGTTTTCTCCTTTCTCACGCGCTTCCTGCGGCGTGATGCCGGTAATCAGCACCGCGCCGGGCTGCGGTAGATAATCATCGGCGGGTTTGCAATAAAACACCTCCGGCTCGCCAATAACGTTGAAGTCGTTATCCGTACGGAGCGCGGCGAATTGCGCAGGTCTGTCGAGGGCCGGATGCGTACCGAAGGTTTCGTAATCGTGGAAGAGGAATGTGCTCTGTATGCTGTTGTTTTTAACTGTCACTTGATGTACACGCCTGATGTTATCTGTATATGAAATATTTTATTCTTTTATTTTGTCGTTGATTGATTGTATTTGTACACCAATTGATATTGTTGCTAATGTTCGTACATGCGATGGTGAGTACAAAATACTAAAATGATCATCAGCGACACTAAGAGCCTATCCCACCAGGCGTTATTGGCGCAGCCAGTTTGGACACGGACAGCGCGCAAAAACCGGAGCGTACACGTAGTACGTGAGGATTTTGAGCACTGCCCAGGACCAAAATGGCAAGTAAAATAGCCCTAATGGGATAGGCTCTAAGCTACGCTCCCTCTATGGTAAACCATATTCCGGTCCATCTGAAATTACTGATTCTGATTTAGTACTGTATGAAATTTAGGCCAGGGTCAATCTGGCCGGGATCTCAAAAAATGCATGGACTAAAACGGGTCTATGTACAGAGGGACACAACGCTGTGTCCCTTAATTCCATGCGGGCTGAGGCTGGACTACGCCCAGGCCAGTGGCAGGATGGATGACAGAACACTCGGGAAATATTTTCTGGCATGACGTTGCATACTATCCGCCACAACGCTGGTACAGGTAAAAGCGCCATTGAGGCCGTGAAAACGGTTAGACCAGTCGGTAAACTGTTCGCTGGACGGGAATATCGCCGGAGACAGCTCCCAGGCTTTCTGCATCAGCGCCTCCGCATAGCCTCTCAGGGCCGGCGGAGAGTCATGCTCAGTGCCGAAAATGGCGCTGGAGGAATAGCGTGCGAATGCGGTACTGAGACAGAACAGGGTTTCCGCCTGCTTCTGTGGGGTGGCATCAGTCAGGTGATAAGCACTGAGGATGTGCTGGTAGTGTGCCGGGCTGAGTTTGCCTTCAGAAAGCAGGGGGTCAAAAACAGTATTCAGACGCGCCACTGAGGCATCATCAATCAACTTCACGGTGGAATGTTTCTGGTTCGTGGCGGCAATAAACTGCTGGTTCAGCTCCCCGTGCTCTTCAGTGCTGAGGATGATATCAATCAGTTCCCCAAAGCGCCGCTGCACGGCCTGCTGATTAAATGCGGCGAGAAACACCGGAAAGTCATGACGGAATAACTCTACCGGAGAGATTTGCGCGGTGGACACGTTCTCTCCGGCTCGCAGCAGGTAAAAGTTGTCCCATGTGGTGTCAGGAGTAGGGTTTAGCATTGTTAACAGCGTGTCAGCGGAAAGCATCATCGTCGTGTCTGAATCTCTGGAGGAAACCAGCAAGAAATTATCTGCGGCGCGGGTTGTCCAGTCCGGGCTGCCGTCATAATTGCCGAAGAGCCCATTATGGATGTGGGGAGACACCGCCGGGTGAGCAAGATACTGTTCATAAAGCGCTGCAGCTTTCTGGCGGGTGTCATCAGTGCAGTCCACGCCTGTCATACAGTGTAAAATCACCTGATTAAAGAGTCCGCTGTGAGTGGTCATGGCGGCGCTGTTCCTGTCAAACGAATCCAGCAACACAGGCAGTATGCGCTGCTGATAATATGTGCCAGGAGCTGGCAGGGGAACGTCATTATAGGTCTGGCACTGGTGGGCAAAAAAACGTTCCTGAACAGGTCTGAGCCACTCGCTGATAAGCGCACTTTGCGTATAGGGGGGGTGGGCCAGTACGCTCACCAGCGAACTTTCAACTGGCCGGATATGTGCCGCTGATAAGTGGCTACCCCGCAATGACTTAACCAGGTCTTCCATTGCCCGGATTTTTTCCTGACTGTATTTATCGGGCAGGCTGTCAATGGTCATCAGAATACTTTTACCATCATTGTGTTCATGATTTAAAAATCCATCCACAGCGCTCTCAGTCCAAAGGATTGGCATTCGCAGCCAGATATCACCTAAACGAATAAAATTTACGCACCATGAATCTGACGGAGGTGATGAATTATCCGGTTCATTTAAAATAACGCCAGAGAGGTTGGTTTTGTGATGCATAAGCGTATTTTTTAATGTTGTATTAATAAAAGAAGGTTGTTGTTGTGTAGTAATTGAATACTGTAAAAACACTTCATTCATGTCTGAATTACTAAATTTCGTATTACTGCAGACTACATCACTCAGTGTCGAATAAGTGAATCGGCATTCGTCAAAATGTAAATGAGATATATCAGAATAAGTAAATTTTGAATTTGAAAAGTTGAACCCCTTAATAATATCGCCGTCTCGCTCCATGAAGCTGGGGGGCAATATTTTGCTGAATGTAATATTACGGAAATCTGCGTTTGAAAAATCGCGATCTGCGGTCGTAAGGGGTTCTCCGGCTTTCTGTCGTAAAACTGCATCCGTGAGTTTCTTAGCCCAGTCGGCAGGCGATGACGGGGAAGGCGTAGTCTGAAGTGAGAGGGAGGGGGATGCTGGTGGTGTTCTACCTTCAGAAACCGTTGGCCTGTTATTGGCTGATACAGAGACTCCACCGGGGAGCGGGGCCGCACCTGTTACTCTGTAATTATAATCATATGATTGATTTGCAATATGCTTACGCATGAATGCTGCATTCATTTTTGAGACATCTTCTGCTGAAATATTTTTCTTACCTGCATTATTTGTATCTTTAATATTTTTAACAGTAATCAATGTTTTGTTTAAGGTGTTTTTATCTTTCGGCTGAAAGAAGTCTTTTATTTTTTGTGGTAACGCGAACTCAATCGGTGAGTCCTTTCCTGTTTTAAATTTTTCATTTAAAGATGTATGCGTGTTTTTAACACTGGTTATTTTTGAGGCGAGCCCGTTTTTCGTATGTTCACGAATAGAGGTAATTAATTTTTTAACCTGGTTAGGAATAGTAGAAAAATTAATTGCGCCTGATGATATCTTCATTAGAATTCCTTATCAACATCATTATGGAAAAACGGTCTGGATTTTTAACGCCTTAAAAGTAATCTTCATATGTCGGTATGGCGATGGAGATCACAATTCACCATGTTATCTGGCAGGTTTCTTTCAGAAAGTGTCCATCCTGTCATCATGTCACCGTATTGTGGGACGCTGACGTATCTGCGGAAAAATCCAGGCATAAGAGAGCGGGTCGGGTAACGAAGCCCGTGTGCACGCAAAAGTAAACCCGCTTCGATGCTCAACCAGCGTTTTTCGCCGGCATTCGGGATATCGTCGGCGGACGTTCCGGCGCGTATGAGAAAGAACTGCGTAAAGCGCGTGAAATCGCTTTTCAGGAAATAATCGTTTTCTTTTAAATATTATTACGTGTTATTGGAATTGTATCATTTTTATAATTAACAGCGGGTTGTTTGGTAATTCTGCTGATTATTCAATGACAGTCCATGTGCGTGTTCAGGAAATATAAAATATTTATAAAATAAAAGGTTTTATCGTGTTGGCGTGTTCATTTTAACAACTATTTCAAATTGTGATTGAAGCCGACATTTCATAATACAAATTAAATATAATCTTCAGCTATATCTAATAACAGGAGGTTATATGAGCATTAGTCGTCGTTCTTTTTTGCAGGGGGTAGGCATAGGCTGCTCTGCCTGCGCGCTGGGCGCTTTTCCGCCCGGGGCGCTGGCGCGCAACCCGATTGCCGGCATTAACGGTAAAACCGCGCTAACGCCAAGCTTGTGCGAAATGTGTTCCTTTCGTTGCCCTATTCAGGCGCAGGTAGTCAATAACAAGACCGTTTTTATCCAGGGCAATCCTTCTGCGCCGCAGCAGGGGACGCGCATATGCGCCAGGGGCGGGAGCGGCGTCAGCCTGGTCAATGACCCGCAACGGATTGTAAAACCTATGAAACGCACCGGGCCACGCGGCGACGGTGAATGGCAGGTGATTAGCTGGCAACAGGCTTACCAGGAAATCGCGGCGAAAATGAATGCCATCAAAGCGCAGCATGGCCCCGAGAGCGTGGCTTTCTCTTCCAAATCGGGCTCGCTCTCCAGCCATCTTTTCCATCTGGCTACGGCCTTTGGTTCGCCTAATACCTTTACGCACGCCTCAACATGCCCTGCCGGGAAAGCCATTGCGGCAAAAGTGATGATGGGCGGCGATCTGGCGATGGATATCGCTAACACGCGCTATTTGGTTTCGTTTGGCCACAATTTGTATGAAGGGATTGAAGTTGCCGATACCCATGAGTTAATGACCGCGCAGGAGAAGGGGGCCAAAATGGTGAGCTTCGATCCGCGTCTGTCGATATTTTCCAGCAAGGCGGATGAGTGGCACGCTATTCGTCCCGGGGGAGATTTAGCGGTTCTGCTGGCGATGTGCCACGTCATGATTGATGAACAGCTCTACGATGCGTCTTTTGTTGAGCGTTATACCAGCGGATTTGAACAGTTAGCACAGGCGGTAAAAGAGACGACGCCGGAATGGGCCGCCGCGCAGGCCGATGTCCCAGCCGACGTTATTGTCCGGGTGACACGCGAACTGGCCGCCTGCGCGCCTCACGCTATTGTCAGTCCTGGTCATCGCGCGACGTTCTCGCAGGAAGAGATCGATATGCGGCGTATGATTTTTACGCTTAATGTACTGCTCGGTAATATTGAGCGCGAAGGCGGGCTATATCAGAAAAAAAGCGCGTCGGTTTACAACAAACTGGCCGGAGAAAAGGTCGCGCCAACGCTGGCGAAACTCAACATTAAAAATATGCCGAAACCGACGGCGCAACGAATCGATTTGGTCGCACCGCAGTTTAAATATATCGCCGCTGGCGGCGGCGTGGTGCAAAGCATTATTGACGCGGCGTTAACCCAGAAGCCTTACCCAATAAAGGCGTGGATTATGTCGCGGCATAATCCTTTCCAGACCGTCACCTGTCGTTCGGACCTGGTAAAAACCGTTGAGCAACTGGATCTGGTGGTCAGCTGCGATGTCTATTTGAGCGAGAGCGCGGCGTATGCCGACTATCTGCTGCCGGAATGCACCTATCTCGAACGGGACGAAGAGGTATCGGATATGTCGGGACTGCACCCGGCTTACGCTCTGCGCCAACAGGTCGTAGAGCCGATTGGCGAGGCGCGTCCGAGTTGGCAAATCTGGAAAGAACTTGGCGAGCAGTTGGGATTAGGGCAGTACTATCCGTGGCAGGATATGCAGACGCGCCAACTCTATCAGTTGAACGGCGACCATGCCTTAGCGAAGGAACTGCGACAGAAAGGGTATCTCGAATGGGGCGTTCCGCTGCTATTACGCGAACCAGAATCCGTTCGTCAGTTTACGGCACATTACCCCGGCGCTATCGCGACGGACAGCGACAACACCTATGGCGAACAGCTTCGCTTCAAATCGCCCTCCGGCAAAATCGAACTTTATTCTGCAACCCTGGAGGAATTGCTCCCAGGCTACGGCGTTCCGCGCGTTCGTGACTTTGCGCTTAAAAAAGAGAATGAGCTTTACTTCATTCAGGGCAAAGTGGCCGTGCATACCAATGGCGCGACGCAGTACGTACCTTTACTCAGCGAGCTAATGTGGGATAACGCGGTCTGGGTCCATCCGCAAACGGCGCAAGAAAAAGGCATTAAGACCGGCGATGAGATCTGGCTGGAAAATGCCACGGGTAAAGAGAAAGGTAAGGCGCTGGTGACGCCCGGAATCCGCCCGGACACGCTTTTTGTCTATATGGGATTTGGCGCTAAAGCTGGGGCCAAAACGGCGGCGACGACACACGGTATCCACTGCGGAAATTTACTGCCGCACGTGACGAGTCCGGTATCCGGTACAGTAGTGCATACCGCAGGCGTGACGCTGAGCCGGGCATGAGGGAGGAGGGAACCATGAATCATTTAACGAATCAGTACGTCATGCTGCATGATGAAAAACGTTGTATCGGCTGCCAGGCGTGTACCGTTGCCTGCAAAGTGCTTAATGACGTACCGGAGGGCTTTAGCCGCGTACAGGTACAAATTCGCGCCCCTGAACAGGCATCCAACGCACTAACCCATTTTCAATTTGTCCGCGTCTCCTGTCAGCACTGTGAAAATGCGCCATGTGTCAGCGTTTGTCCTACCGGAGCGTCATATCGTGATGAAAACGGGATCGTGCAGGTGGATAAATCGCGCTGTATTGGCTGCGATTATTGTGTTGCCGCGTGTCCTTTCCATGTGCGCTATTTGAATCCGCAAACCGGCGTCGCCGACAAGTGTAACTTCTGTGCCGACACGCGGTTGGCGGCTGGCCAGTCTCCGGCGTGCGTATCTGTTTGCCCAACGGACGCGCTGAAATTCGGCAGACTGGATGAGAGCGAGATCCAGCGCTGGGTCGGTCAGAAAGAGGTCTATCGCCAGCAGGAGGCGCGTAGCGGCGCGGTCAGTCTGTACCGTCGTAAAGAAGTCCATCAGGAGGGTAAAGCATGAATACTATCTGGGGAGCGGAACTACATTATGCGCCAGATTATTGGCCGCTGTGGTTAATTTACGCAGGCGTCGTGGTACTGCTCATGCTTGTTGGGCTGGTTATCCATGCGTTATTGCGCCGGATGCTGGCGCCAAAAACGGCGGGCGGCGAAGAGCATCGTGACTATCTCTACTCGCTGGCGATTCGCCGTTGGCATTGGGGAAATGCGTTACTGTTTGTTTTATTACTGTTAAGCGGTTTATTTGGTCATTTTTCTCTCGGCCCTGTAGCGCTAATGGTACAAGTGCATACCTGGTGTGGTTTTGCCTTACTGGCTTTCTGGGTCGGGTTTGTGCTGATCAACCTCACCACAGGTAACGGGCGTCACTATCGGGTAAATTTTTCCGGACTGGTGACGCGCTGCATACGCCAGACGCGTTTTTACCTTTTTGGCATTATGAAAGGGGAAGCGCATCCGTTCGCGGCAACAGAGCAGAATAAGTTCAATCCACTGCAACAACTGGCATATCTGGCGATTATGTACGCGCTGGTACCGCTGTTAATCATCACCGGTTTGCTGTGTCTCTATCCGCAGGTTGCGGGTCTGGGCCCTGTGATGCTGGTGCTGCATATGGCGCTTGCTATCATCGGCTTACTGTTTATTTGCGCGCATCTCTATCTGTGTACTCTGGGCGACTCGCCGGGACAAATTTTCCGTAGCATGGTTGACGGCTATCATCGTCATCGTACCGCGCCGCGCGGGGATAAGTCCGCCGTCTGAGCGTATCCATAAAATAAAGTCAGCAAGAAAATGTGCCTTGTGTCACATTTTCTTGCAATTTATCCATGTTTGTTTAACTGAACTTCCGTAAAAAGAACGGCAAATTGAGACCATCCTGAGGACATGCTGTTGAAACGCCGTTTGTTTATTGCCGCTTCTTTATTCGCGATGCACCTTTTTCCTGCGCTTGCGGCCGATGCCGTAAGTTTTGCTCCCCAACCGCCAGCCATTGATGCAGGCGCCTGGGTGTTGATGGATTACACTACGGGACAGGTTCTTACCGCCGGTAATGAACACCAGCAACGTAATCCCGCCAGCCTTACCAAGCTAATGACGGGCTACGTCGTCGATCGCGCCATCGATAGTCATCGTATCAGCCCTGACGATATCGTCACCGTTGGGCGCGACGCCTGGGCGAAGGATAATCCGGTGTTTGTCGGCTCCTCGTTGATGTTTTTAAAAGAAGGGGATCGCGTGTCGGTGCGTGATTTAAGCCGTGGCTTAATCGTGGATTCCGGTAACGATGCCTGTGTGGCGCTGGCGGATTATATCGCGGGCGGGCAGCCGCAGTTTGTGGCGATGATGAACAGCTATGTGAAAAAACTCAATTTGCAGGATACCCATTTTGAAACCGTCCACGGTCTGGATGCGCCGGGACAACATAGCTCCGCGTATGATCTGGCCGTACTCTCCCGGGCGATTATTCACGGCGAACCTGAATTTTATCACATGTACAGCGAGAAAAGCCTGACCTGGAACGGCATCACGCAGCAGAACCGTAACGGCTTGTTATGGGATAAGACCATGCATATCGATGGGCTTAAAACCGGACACACATCGGGGGCGGGATTTAATCTTATCGCATCGGCGGTGGACGGGCAGCGTCGACTTATCGCCGTCGTGATGGGAGCGAAAAGTTCGAAAGGTCGTGAGGAACAGGCGCGAAAACTGTTGCAGTGGGGCCAGCAAAACTTTGCGACGGTGCAGATTTTGCACAGCGGTAAAAAAGTGGGCAGCGAGCGAATCTGGTATGGAGACAAAGAAAAGATTGCGCTGGGTACGGGACAGGATTTCTGGATGGCGCTGCCTAAAGCGGAAATTCCGCATATCAAAGCAAAATATGTGCTGGATAGAAAAGAGCTGGAGGCGCCAATCGCCGCTCATCAACAGGTAGGTGAAATAGAGCTCTACGATCGGGATAAACTGATCGCTCAGTGGCCGCTGGTCACTCTGGAATCGGTGGGTAAAGGCGGTATGTTCTCTCGTCTGAGCGACTATTTTCAGCATAAAGCGTAAGCCGTTGTCACACATCGTTCACCGTCATCTGAGGTGTCAAAAGGGCGGGATTGCGAGGTTGCTCACAAAATGATCACTCTGTCCTTGTGACCGTAAAATGCTGTAATTACACTGTACATTCATACAGTATAGTAAAGTGACGGAGGCAGCATGGATTACGAAATCAGGCAGGAACAAAAACGCAAGATAGCCGGTTTCCACATGGTCGGTCCATGGGAACACACCGTGAAGCAGGGTTTTGAACAACTGATGACGTGGGTGGATCGACAGCGGATCGTGCCAGTTGAATGGATTGCCGTCTATTACGACAATCCAGATGTCGTACCTGCGGAAAAACTCCGCTGCGATACCGTGGTGTCCGTGGCAGAGAATTTCATCCTGCCGGACAATAGTGAAGGCGTAATCGTGACCGCCATTGAAGGCGGCGAATATGCCACTGCTGTCGCGCGAGTGGAAGACCGTGACTTTGCGAAGCCGTGGGAGCGGTTTTTTGACGTCCTGGAGCAGGATAGCGCTTATCAGATAGCCTCTGCGCCCTGTTTTGAAACCTATCTGAATAACGGCATGGAAGATGGATACTGGGATATTGAAATGTATATTCCGGTACAGCGGAAGTAATCGACTGGTTTCCCATCTGAAAAGAGCGGACGGATAATGTGTTCCGTCCGCCACTGCGCTATTTTTGCTATAAAGCAGGTACAATGCATTTTTTGCCATTCCCGTAAGGAGCGCAAGCGTGCGTGCCGATAAGTCATTAAGCCCTTTTGAAATACGGTTGTACCGTCATTATCGCATCGTGCATGGCATACGTATCGCCCTGGCGTTCATTCTTACCTTTCTGCTGGTTCGTCTGTTTTCTATTCCCGAAGGCACATGGCCGCTAATCACGTTAGTGGTGATTATGGGGCCCATCTCATTCTGGGGAAATGTAGTGCCTCGTGCTTTTGAGCGCATAGGCGGTACGATCCTGGGCGCGGCGTTAGGGCTGGTGGCGCTACGCCTGGAGCTCTTTTCCTTACCGTTGATGCTGGTGTGGTGTGCGATAGCGATGTTTTTGTGCGGCTGGCTGGCCTTAGGGAAAAAACCGTATCAGGCGCTACTGATAGGCATAACGCTCGCCGTTGTTGTCGGCGCTCCGGCTGGTGATATGGATACGGCATTATGGCGTGGCGGGGATGTGATTTTGGGGTCGCTACTGGCGATGTTGTTTACCGGCATCTGGCCCCAGCGCGCCTTTTTGCACTGGCGCATCCAACTGGCGCATTGCGTCACGGCGTATAATCGGGTGTATCAGGCAGCGCTGTCGCCGAATTTGCTGGAGCGCCCCCGGTTGGATAAACATTTGCAACGGTTGCTGAACGATGTCGTCAAAATGCGCGGGCTGATAACGCCCGCCAGTAAAGAAACCCGGATACAAAAATCTATTTTCGAGGCCATTCAGACCATCAACCGCAATCTGGTTTGTATGCTTGAATTACAAATCAACGCCCACTGGGCGACGCGCGCCAGCCATTTTGTGATGCTTAACGCGCACACATTGCGTGAAACCCAGCAGATGACGCAGCAAACCTTGTTAACGATCGCCCACGCGTTGTTTGAAGGCAACCCGCAGCCGGTACTGGCAAACACCGGTAAACTGAATGATATTGCTGCCGAGTTGCGACAGCTAATGAACGAGCAGCAGGGCGACGCGGTGGCTGAAACCCCCATCCACGGCTATGTTTGGCTAAGTATGGAAACGGCCCGACAGTTGGAACTGCTTTCGCATTTGATCTGCCGGGCTTTGCGCAAATAAAAAGCAGATGGGGCGAATGAATTTGTTGCTGCTTCGATTCAGCAAAGATTAAGAGTATGATACTAATATAAGGATAAAATGAGTGCTACTGGCAACGATTTTATCCCCGAACCTTCGGGTTTCCACAGGCGGCGACGTAACGGTGTTTCCTCTGGCGGCTTGAAGTATGACGGGGATAAACGTAATGTTTATCCACTAGCAGTTGCTTAACGAATCCGAATCTCACATTATCAGGGGTGTAAAAATGGAAACAACCAAGCCTTCTTTCCAGGACGTGCTGGAGTTTGTTCGTCTGTTCCGTCGCAAAAATAAACTGCAGCGTGAAATTCAGGACATTGAGAAGAAGATCCGTGACAACCAGAAGCGTGTGCTGCTGCTGGACAACCTGAGCGACTACATCAAGCCAGGTATGAGCGTTGAGGCGATTCAGGGTATCATCGCCAGCATGAAAAGCGACTATGAAGATCGCGTTGATGACTACATCATTAAAAATGCCGAAATCTCCAAAGAGCGTCGCGACATTTCCAAAAAGCTGAAAGCGATGGGCGAAATGAAACACGCCGATGTAAAAGCCGAATAATGCGCTACGGCAGTGGGAGCGTATATCAGGCTCTCACTGCAGTTTGACCCCGCCAGTGACCATCTTGAGTAAATGTTGTTTTGGCCAGTGTCGGGTAAGTTTTTTCTCTGCCAGCTTACCTTTCAGGCGCGCAATATCATGACGTTTCCGGTCCAGCATCAGACCCACCACGCTACCGCTATGTGCCACGTTCAATCCGTATAAATCACACTCTTCGACCAGCGACAACAGGGCGGTAAATCCTGGCTTAGGTAACAGCGTCTGGCTGGCGATAGCGCTAAGCGTAGCCGCCTCACCCAGTCGGAGCGGATTTTGCGTTATACAGGCTTCCTGCACCAGATTCCAGGCCTGCTGCAAGGTTGCTGAACTTGCTATTAATTTCTGCTGGCGAGGGAGACGGTGGTAATCTTGCGTGCGCAGTGTGACCGGACTTTCCAGTACCAGCAAATCGATTGGCGGCGGTGGCTCGCAGGCGATTTGCGTGACCGCATTATTATGATCAAACAGCGTTAACTGATGAAAAACGGTGCTATCAGTGGGTTCGATTGAGACGCAAAGCTGTGCAAGGGTGGTTTCATCCAGCGAATGGCCAAGATGATGCGCCGTTGCCACCGCCGTAGCGGCAATATCTGCGGTGCTGCTGGCCATGCCTTTGGCAACAGGAATTGACGAACGCACATCGACGCGAATCTCGTTACTCCAGTGCGCAGGATACTGCCAGTGCGCCAGAACGCGCTCCACCATCGCCCGCGACAATGGGCGTTCGTTTACCAACGGCGGCGCAGCCGTGACTGCTACGGTGCTGTACCAGTCAACGGGGCAGGAGACCAGTTTCTCACTGCCCAGAATCCATCCCTGAATAAGTTCCCCGCATGAGGCGGGGCATTGCGCAACAGCCACGTTATCACCTTTCAGGTACGAATAGTGTGCGCGCATAGTGTCATGGTAAAAGCATTATTACCATGACTTGCCGCAATGCGTCGTTTAACCCTCTCAGGCTGGTACACAAAGCCCTTCCGTGGCCGGTAGCGCAATGCGCATAACGTCTTGTGCGATCATTAACTCTTCGTTGGTGTTGATGACGGCGACTTTCACCAGGGCGTTCTCCGTCTGGATAAATGTCGCATTACGCTGATTTTTCTCTTCATCAACGGCTAAGCCCAAAAATTGCAAATTATGGCACACCGCCGATCTGGCGCGCGCTGAGTTCTCGCCAATGCCCCCAGTGAATACCAGCGCATCCAGTCCTCCCATTTGCATAATATAGCTGCCAATGGTGGCGCGAATGCGTTCGGCAAACAGAGTGAGAGCGAGTTTAGCCTGCCGGTTACCGGTATTGGCTGCCTGTTCGACATCGCGGTAATCAGACGACACGCCAGAAACGCCCAGCAAGCCTGACTCATTATTTAATAACTGATTCAACTGTTGCGGCGTTTTGCTTTCGCGCTGGGCTATCCACGGCAGAATAGAGGGATCAATATCTCCGCTACGGGTGCCCATCATCACGCCTGACTGCGGCGTAAAGCCCATCGACGTATTGACCGAACGCCCGTTCTTGATGGCGCAGATGCTGCTACCGTTTCCAAGATGACAACAAATCACCCGTAATGCGCTGAGTGGTACGCCCAGCTTTTCCGCCAGAACGCCGCTGACATACTTATGGCTGGTGCCATGAAAGCCATAACGGCGAATCCCCAGTTCCGCGTAATAATGCCAGGGAAGCGGGTAAATATAGGCGGGTTCATCCAGCGTCTGGTGAAATGCCGTATCAAACACGGCTACGGAAGGGGCATCAGGCAACAGTTGACGAAAAACGTGAATACCCAACGCGTTTACCGGGTTGTGAAGCGGGGCCAGTTCAGCAAGACGTTCGATTTGCGCTAACGTTTCATCCGTGACCAGCGTCGAGTCTTTAAAAAACTCACCGCCGTGCGCCACACGATGGCCCACCCCGTCAATGTCCCGCAGACTGTTAATGATTTGATAACCCAGCAGCTTTTCCAGAAGCAGCGTTACCGCATCGCGATGATCGGCAACGGGGACGGTTTCCTGCCATTTTTGGCTGTGCGTCTTAATTGTCACCTGCGCATCCGCCATTCCAATACGCTCAATCAGCCCCTGGCAGAGCATGTCGCCCTGCGGCATCTCCAGCAGCTGGAACTTTAACGATGAGCTACCGGCGTTAATGGCCATTATTTTGTAAGACATAAAGGTTCCTTCGAATTCAGAAAATCCAGCACGGCGTCGAGACCCGAATTATTCAACGCGCTGGTAATAAAAATCTGCCGGGCGCCAGCCTGCGTAAGCCATTCCGCAACCAGCGAAATACGCTGCGGCTCGGCGAGATCGGCCTTGGTGACCAGGCCAATCGTCGGGCGGTTCATCGGGACGGTAAAACCCGGAGAAAAGGGCGACCACTGGGCGTCGGCATTCAGCACCAGCGCGATAACGTCGGCTTCGCAGGCGCTGGTCAGCAGGGCGCTATACAGGCAGCGGTTCTCCAGGTACTCGCCCGGCGTGTCGATGGCCATCGGCGACCATTCAATGGCCTGGGTTTTCTTATAATGGAGCGCTTCGCCGCGCAGGCTTTGGGTCAGCGAGGTTTTCCCGCACTGGCTGGGGCCGATAAACATCAAACGCTTCATTGGATTACGTCCGGGTGATCGAGCAGGTAGTGAACTGCATCATCTCGCCCAGCGTGCGCGTTACCTGCTTGAGGGCATATTCCACGGCGGAAACATCGCCGGTCAGCACCACCGCGCCGGTAAAGCGGTCAAGAAAACCAATTTCCACCGCGCCGGATTTGGTGGCGATATCGCAGGCGATAATCGATGCTTCGCTGGGCGTAATGGTAAGGATGCCAATGGCGGACACCGCATCCTGCAGGCCCAGCTTCTTAAATAAATCTTTTCCCGGATTAGCAATCAGGTGCGCGAGGGTGACCTGTTTTCCAGGAACGTATTCCTGAATCATGCGATCCGTTGTCGGTTGTCTTTCCATTATCCCTCCACCATCTGTCGCCACATGGCTTCATGCGGGCGCGGGATCACCGAGCGGTAAACCAGCAACCCTTTCTCGCCCGCGCTTTCGCTGGCAACCGTCACGGCGTTATTGACGTCAGAAACGTCGCCCGCCACCACCATGTAGCATTTACCGCCGATGCCGAAGGCCATATGCACCCGCACCAGGGTGACGTTTGAGCCTTTCACCGCCCGGTCTGCGGCGCTAATGCAGGCCGCCACGCTCCAGGTTTCGACGATACCTACCGCCTGGCGCTTATCGACGCTGTTCAGGCCGCTGATGGCCGGAAGTACGCTGGGATGAATATTTGCCAGCACCAGGCTGTCGACGAGCATCTCGCCGGCCTGCGACGTACCGGTTTCAATAGCCTGCTGGACAGCGCCGATATCGCCGCCCAGCATCAGTAAAAACTTACCTGGGCAGATGGTCTTGCTGACCAGCAGATCGACGTTGGCGCTTTTCAGCATGGCATCACCAAGCTCCATGCCTTTGGCGATGCTGGTGAGTTCTAAAATTCCTATAGCCTGAGACATGGTTAACCTCTTACAACCGTGATGGCCTGTTCGCTGATGGCCGAAACAATGCCGTCGATGCTGGCGTGAATGGGGGCGCCGAGCGCGCCAGGCGGGACATCGGCAACGCATTGCCCGCGCATCACGCGCTCGCCGACGGCAACAGTCGGTACTGCGCTGGCACCAATATGCTGGCGCAGCTGCAAAATGACTTTTTCTACTGACGGCTCTTCTTCAACCAGCGGCGCTTCCTGGTACCAGGGGCTTAGTCCCAGTTTGGCGATCAGCCGCTTCACCGGCACCAGGCGATATTTCGCCATTTCGTCGGCCGGATAGAGCGGCCCTTCGTAGCGCTGGTTTTGCGCCCGCAGCTCGCGTTTTAACATGCGGTTGATGCGCATCGGCGAGATCCCCACCGGGCAGGCCACGCTTTCGCAGACGTTGCACTCCGAGCAGGTGAGGGCGCTCAGCAGCTGCGGCGTGGCGGCCTGATGAAAGTTCACCGCCCGCACCAGCAGGTGCGGAGAGAGTTCGTGGCCGATCAGATGCCGCGGACAGAGATCG
>NZ_JBKFSQ010000045.1:0-31514 GCF_046569525.1 Salmonella sp. 741265055_HSA
GTCTGCGGCATCGGGCCGTCAGTCGCAGCAACAACCAGGATCGCGCCGTCCATCTGAGCAGCACCGGTGATCATGTTTTTAACATAGTCGGCGTGCCCCGGGCAGTCTACGTGTGCGTAGTGGCGGGTCGGGGTATCGTATTCAACGTGAGAAGTGTTGATGGTGATACCACGCGCTTTTTCTTCCGGAGCGTTATCGATCTGGTCGAATGCACGAGCAGCACCGCCGTAGGTTTTAGCCAGTACGGTGGTGATTGCAGCGGTCAGGGTAGTTTTACCGTGGTCAACGTGGCCGATGGTGCCGACGTTAACGTGCGGTTTTGTACGTTCAAATTTTTCTTTAGACACGGCTATATTCCTTACTATAGCGCTCTCCCCTTCAGGAGAGAGCACGGGATTTTGGTTTTTAACCCTGCGGCTTATTTACCACGGGCTTCGATTACGGCCTGAGCAACGTTGTTCGGCGCATCATCATACTTCAGGAATTCCATAGTGTACGATGCGCGACCTTTGGTCAGAGAACGCAGCTGAGTTGCATATCCGAACATTTCAGACAGCGGTACTTCAGCGTGGATCTTAACGCCTGTAACTTCAGATTCCTGACCTTTGAGCATACCACGACGGCGGCTAAGGTCGCCGATAACGTCACCGGTATTCTCTTCAGGTGTTTCTACTTCAACCTTCATGATCGGCTCAAGCAGAACTGGTTTTGCTTTCTTAAAGCCTTCTTTAAAGGCGATAGACGCAGCCAGTTTAAACGCCAGCTCAGAGGAGTCAACGTCATGGTAAGAACCGAAGTGCAGACGCACACCGAGATCAACTACCGGATAACCCGCCAGCGGGCCAGACTTCAGCTGCTCCTGGATGCCTTTATCAACGGCCGGGATGTATTCGCCAGGAATTACACCACCTTTGATGTCGTTGATGAACTCGTAACCTTTCGGGTTAGAGCCCGGCTCCAGCGGGTACATGTCGATAACAACATGACCATACTGACCGCGACCACCAGACTGTTTCGCGTGTTTACCTTCGATGTCGGTAACTTTCGCGCGAATCGCTTCGCGGTAAGCAACCTGAGGTTTACCCACGTTAGCTTCAACGTTGAATTCACGCTTCATACGGTCAACGATGATATCCAGGTGAAGTTCACCCATACCAGCGATGATGGTCTGGTTAGATTCTTCATCAGTCCATACGCGGAATGACGGGTCTTCTTTCGCCAGACGGCCCAGAGCCAGACCCATTTTTTCCTGGTCAGCTTTGGTTTTCGGTTCTACCGCGATGGAGATTACCGGCTCAGGGAATTCCATACGTTCCAGAATGATCGGGTTTTCCGGATCACACAGGGTGTCACCGGTAGTCACGTCTTTCAGGCCGATAGCAGCCGCGATGTCGCCCGCGCGAACTTCTTTGATCTCTTCACGTTTGTTGGCGTGCATCTGAACGATACGACCGAAACGCTCACGTGCGGTTTTCACGGAGTTCAGTACGGTATCACCAGAGTTAACCACACCGGAGTACACACGGAAGAAGGTCAGGTTACCCACAAACGGGTCGGTAGCGATTTTGAACGCCAGCGCAGAGAACGGCTCGTCGTCGCTTGCGTGACGCTCAGCCGGAGTATCTTTACCGTCGTCCAGAATACCGTTGATCGCAGGTACGTCGACCGGGGATGGCAGGTAATCAATTACCGCATCCAGCATCGCCTGAACACCTTTGTTCTTAAATGCAGAACCACAGGTTACCAGGATGATTTCGTTGTTCAGAACGCGCTGACGCAGAGCTTGTTTGATCTCTTCTTCAGTCAGTTCTTCACCACCCAGGTATTTTTCCATCAGCTCTTCAGAAGCTTCTGCGGCGGACTCGATCAGGTTCTGGTGCCATTCGTTAGCCAGGTCCTGCATGTCAGCCGGGATATCTTCGTATTCGAAGGTAACGCCCTGGTCGGCATCGTTCCAGTTGATGGCTTTCATTTTCACCAGGTCAACAACGCCGGTGAAACCTTCTTCAGCACCAATTGCCAGCTGCAGCGGAACCGGGTTCGCGCCCAGACGGGTTTTGATCTGACCAACAACTTTCAGGAAGTTCGCGCCCATGCGGTCCATTTTGTTAACGAACGCAATACGCGGAACTTTGTATTTGTTTGCCTGACGCCATACGGTTTCAGACTGCGGCTGAACACCACCAACTGCGCAGTAAACCATTACCGCACCATCGAGAACACGCATGGAACGTTCTACTTCGATAGTGAAGTCAACGTGCCCCGGGGTGTCGATGATGTTGATGCGATGCGGTTCATACTGCTTAGCCATACCAGACCAGAATGCAGTAGTCGCTGCGGAGGTGATAGTAATACCACGCTCCTGCTCCTGCTCCATCCAGTCCATGGTAGCTGCGCCGTCATGAACTTCACCGATTTTGTGGTTTACACCGGTGTAGAACAGAATACGTTCGGTAGTAGTGGTTTTACCGGCGTCGATGTGCGCACTGATACCGATATTACGGTAGCGTGCGATGGGTGTTGTACGAGCCATTTGATTCCTCGTTGATATCTTTAGGCGTTCAGTTAAGTTATCCAAAACGGGCGACTTACCTGAAGCGCCCGCCTGGTGACTATGACTCCGAAGGGATTACCAACGGTAGTGTGCGAACGCCTTGTTGGCTTCTGCCATACGGTGAACGTCTTCACGTTTCTTAACTGCAGTACCTTTGTTGTCTGCAGCATCAGAAAGTTCGTTCGCCAGGCGCAGAGCCATGGATTTATCACCGCGTTTACGAGCAGCTTCTACGATCCAACGCATTGCCAGAGCATTACGACGGACCGGACGGACTTCAACTGGTACCTGATAAGTAGAACCACCTACACGGCGGGATTTAACTTCTACAGTCGGGCGAACGTTTTCGAGAGCGACTTCGAAAGCTTCCAGTTCAGATTTACCAGAACGCTGAGCCAGGGTCTCCAGCGCGCTGTATACGATTGATTCTGCAGTAGATTTTTTACCATCTACCATCAGGATATTGACAAATTTAGCCAGCAGTTCTGATCCGAACTTCGGATCCGGCAGAATTTTACGCTGACCAATGACGCGACGACGTGGCATGGAAATACTCCGTTGTTAATTCAGGATTGTCCAAAACTCTACGAGTTTAGTTTGACATTAATTTAAAACGTTTGGCCTTACTTAACGGAGAACCATTAAGCCTTAGGACGCTTCACGCCGTACTTAGAACGAGCTTGCTTACGGTCTTTAACGCCGGAGCAGTCAAGCGCGCCACGAACGGTGTGGTAACGAACACCCGGGAGGTCTTTAACACGACCGCCACGGATCAGGATCACGGAGTGCTCCTGCAGGTTGTGACCTTCACCACCGATGTAGGAAGTCACTTCAAAACCGTTAGTCAGACGAACACGGCAAACTTTACGCAGTGCGGAGTTCGGTTTTTTAGGAGTGGTAGTATATACACGAGTACATACGCCACGTTTTTGCGGGCATGCTTCCAGCGCAGGCACGTTGCTTTTCGCAACTTTGCGAGCACGTGGTTTGCGTACCAGCTGGTTAACTGTTGCCATTAAATAGCTCCTGGTTTTAGCTTTTGCTTCGTAAACACGTAATAAAACGCCCTCACACAATATGAGGACGCCGAATTTTAGGGCGGTGTCGAAAAGGTGTCAAGAAATATACAACGATCCCGCCATCACCAGGCCATCTGGTTGGCATACTTAACCGTGAGTCTGACAAACTCAGTATAGTCAACCCTGACGACACTGTCTGAAATTTGACCACCCAGGCCGCGGGCGTCAATGTCTTCTTTCAAGGCATAGACCGTTATGGGGGCATCGCGCAGACTTTCAAGGAAGCGGTTACCTTCAATCGCGACGGTAACGCCATCCTGGAGCAACAAAAGCGCATCGCCCTCTTTTAGCAGGCGCAGCAAAGCGGGAAAATCAACGCCCGAAGCGCAATGAGGTAAGGTATGCAGCATAAACGCCTCAGAATCTCAGGATGACATCATAGTTGCCAAGCTCGCGGCGTAACGCCACGGGTTCCAGCGGCGTGGCGTCTACCACAAAATTAACGTTCTCCAGACCACGCTCGCGCAGCGATGCCGCGCAGATCCAGCATTGATCAATATCGTACAAATCAAAGAGCTTGAAAGTAGCAATATAGTCACGCGCCAGCACAGCGTCTGGTTTTTGTCCCGGTAATAACTGAAAGACGCCGTCGCTGATAAAAAAGACGCCCAGCGCTTCCGTTAGCGCTGACGTCGCCAGCAGCGCATCCAGCCCTTCACGACCTGAGGCGCTACCATGTGGCGCGGTGGAAAAGACAAATGCAATACGTTTCATTAAAACTGCACCACCCGATCGCAGGTGAGAGATGCCTCCGCCAGCGCGCCCAGGCCGCTTAGCGTAAAGCCCGGCTGAAGATTGGCGGACGGCAACCCCAGTCTGCCGGCTTCAGTTTCATCAATAATACCGCGACGAAGCGCCGCCGCGACACAGATGTTCAGCGCTACGCCATGCTGCGTATTCAATTTCTGCCAGGCGCGTACCAGATCATATTCATCGCTCGCCGGCGAGGTCAGGAGATTGGCGTTATAGACCCCTTCCCGATAGAAAAAGACGCTGGCTAACTCATGCCCCTCATTGAGCAGCGCGTGGGCGAACTGCAATGCGCTGCTGGCCTGCTGGGTGCCATATGCCGGCCCGGTGACCATAATGGCATAACGCATTATTTATCCTGCCCCTGAAAATCGCCGCTTTTGAACTGGCGAATATAGAGGTAAACCGTGTGTTTTGAGATATTCAGACGATCGGCTACCTGGTTAATGGCGTCTTTAATATCGAAAATGCCTTTTTCGTACAGGTTAAGGACGATCTGACGATTTTTCGCATTGTTAGAGACATTACGATCGGCATTTACCTCTTCGATCGTGAACTCCAGCGTCTGGGTGACTAAATCTTCGACTGAGGAGGCAAAATTAACCGCTGAGCCGACTTCCGGCGTTTCCGGCGGAATAAAGGTATTCATAATCTGTGAAAATGGCACATCAAGATTCATGTTGATGCACAGTAGGCCAATGACGCGCTGCTCGCGGTTGCGAATGGCAATCGTCAACGACTTCATCAAGACACCGCTTTTCGCGCGCGTGAAATAGCATTTCGACACGCTACTGTCCGCCCCTGTCATGTCGTGCAACATGCGCAACGCCAGGTCGGTAATCGGCGAGCCAATTTTACGGCCCGTATGTTCGCCATTGGCAATACGAATGGCTGAACATTTTAGATCCTGCAAAGAGTGCAATACGATTTCACAATGGGAACCTATAAGCATCGCTAACCCGTCCACTACCGCTTCGTAGGATTTCAGAATATCGAAGTCGGTTTGCTCGAAGGGACGCTGATCCAGCAAATCAAGTTCACTGGTTTCGTTGGTTAAAAGCGACCTGGACATGAAAAAAAACACTCCTTTTCAGGAGCCTGTCGTTATGTTTTCAGGGCAGGCTCATTATTTACGCGGATGATTAAATTAATACAGTGAGGGTTCATCTTTCCAGTACTAATTTGCTCGTCTATTTCAGGCTACGTGTGCGTTGGCGGTCATTCAGCCTACGGTCTCGCCCTTAACGACCAGCGCAAGCGCCGTTATCCGCAAATCAAATTATGGTGAGTAATATATCCGGCCTGCATAAAAAAAACCGCCGCTATTACAAGCGGCGGCTCTCAGTTTTTATTTTTTAGCAGCATCTGCGGCTTTAGCGCCAGCCGCATCGGCAGGTTTAGCATCCGCTTTCGGCGCTGGTTTGATATCCAGCAGCTCTACGTCGAATACCAGGGTGGAGTTCGCCGGGATACCCGGAACGCCCGTTTTACCGTAGGCCAGCGCCGGTGGGATAACCAGCTTGATCTTGCCGCCTTTCTTAATATTTTTCAGGCCTTCAGTCCAGCCTGGGATAACGCCGTCCAGACGGAAGGAGAGCGGTTCGCCGCGCGTGTAAGAGTTATCAAACTCTTTACCGTCGATCAGCGTACCTTTGTAGTTCACCACAACGGTATCACTATCTTTCGGCGCCTCGCCTGTGCCTTCTTTCTCTACTTTGTAAAGCAGGCCGGTAGAGGAGGTTTTCACGCCTTTCTCTTTAGCAAAAGCGTCGCGGAACGTTTTACCTTTTGCTTCGTTATCGGCAGCGTCCTTTTCCATCTTCGCCTGAGCAGCGCTCTTCACGCGTGCTTCAAACGTCTGCAGCGTTTGCTCAATTTCCTGATCGGACAGTTTGCTCTTATCGGCAAAGGCATCCTGAACGCCGGCAATCAACTGATCTTTATCCAGTTTGATGCCCAACTTTTCCTGCTCTTTAAGCGAATTGTCCATATAACGACCCAGCGAGGCGCCCAGCGCATAAGCCGCTTTTTGATCGTCGTTTTTAAATGCTGCTTTGCTATCAGCGGTAGCTGCCGGTTTCGCCGCATCAGCAGCAAAAGTGATCGGTGCATGCATAGCAACGGCCATCGTAGTTGCCAGCAGCGTGGCTTTAAACAGTGATTTCATCCATATCTCCAGGGCCGGGGCATCTCGCCCCATGTTAACTTACGTAAGAAGCGTACTATAAATCGTTGCAGAACAAATCAACATACGAACACGCCCTATTATCACTTCTTTTCAGACTCTTTTTGTTTAAATTAGTTTCGTAGGGCGCGTAATGGTTGCTGTGAAAGCCGGTAAAGTTAAGTAGAATCCGCCGACGGAGACAACATAAAGAGGTACATCATGCAGGATATCACGATGGAAGCTCGTCTGGCTGAACTGGAAAGCCGTCTGGCGTTCCAGGAGATTACCATAGAAGAACTAAACCTGACGGTAACCGCACATGAAATGGAGATGGCGAAGCTGCGAGATCATCTGCGTTTGCTCACGGAAAAGTTAAAAGCCAGTCAGCCGTCAAATATCGCCTCTCAGGCAGAAGAAACGCCGCCGCCGCATTATTGAGACGAAAAAAAAGCGGGGTTAACCCGCTTTTTTGTGCCCGATGATTTATCGAACCAATGATAATACCCTAAGGATTTCGAGTCACAGCAAGGCGGCAAGCTTGAAAATTCCCCGGGAGCATAGATAACTATGTGACCGGGGTTTGAAAGCGTAGCCAACACCGCGGTGGCTTGAAAGACGACGGGGATCAGTGGCAACCGCAGCCGCCTTTACCACCACCACCGCAGCAGCCTTCGCCGCCGTGCTCGTGACCATGGTCATGACCATGACCGCCACAGCAGCCATCTTCACCGTGATCGTGGTGGTGATCGTGCGCGCCGTGAACATGACCGTGAGCCAGTTCTTCTTCAGTCGCTTCACGAATCGCAACAACTTCTACGTTAAATTTCAGATTCTGGCCCGCCAGCATGTGGTTACCATCAACCACAACGTGATCGTCTTCCACTTCGGTAATCTCTACCGGTACCGGGCCCTGGTCGGTTTCCGCCAGGAAACGCATCCCTACCTGCAGTTCATCAACGCCCATAAAGACGTCTTTAGGAACGCGCTGCACCAGGTTTTCGTCGTACTGACCGTATGCGTCGTTTGCGCCAACAGCAACATCGAATTTGTCGCCAACTTCATGACCGTCCAGCGCGGTTTCCAGGCCAGAGATCAGGGAGCCGTGGCCGTGCAGATAATCCAGCGGCGCACTCACCGGAGACTCATCAACCAACACACCGTCTTCTGTACGTACCTGATAGGCCAGGCTGACCACCAGGTCTTTTGCTACTTTCATGATATCTCCTGAGCATGGGAAGAATAGTGGCGCAGATTGTAGCGGAATTCTGCAGCCGTGTACCCCTTAGCTTAAAAAAACCTGCGGCATATCGCTAGTCCGGATGAAAAATCCCGATCACTTGCTCTTCTTTGCGAACATGCTCGCGAACGTCTTTATCCGCTTCCCGCATTTGATGCCCGCACTTAACGCATTCAACAATATCGACATTATTTTCACGCCACATCGCCATTGTATCCTGCGCCTGACAGGCCGGACATTTCGCGCCTGCAATAAAACGTTTACGGATTGCCATTGTTCACCTCTACTCAAATTCATCCCAGCCATCCAACTGGCGCCGTTCCTGTTGCATTTCGCGCTGAAAAATCTCCTCCAGCTCGCGTCGGGCCTCTCTGGCGCGCGAAATCTGTACCATGTCACTATGCTCCGGGATCAGCTCCCGCAACATTCGCATATCCAGCCGACGAAAATGCAACTGCGCGCGTTGCGCCTGATGCGGATGCATACCTAACGACACCAGAGTCTTACGTCCCAATTCCAGCGCGCTGGAAAACGTTTCACGGGAAAACTGCGTGACGCCAGCCTGTAATAACTCATGGGCCTCCACACGTCCACGCGCTCGCGCAAGAATATGCAGATGAGGAAAATGCTGCTGACACAGCGCCACCAGCTTCATCGTGTCTTCCGGTTCATTACACGTGATGACTATCGACTCCGCCGCCTCCGCGCCCGCAGAACGCAGCAGCTCGACTTGTGTAGCGTCGCCGTAATACACTTTATAACCATATTTGCGCATCAGATTAACGGCGCCGATATCGCGTTCCAGCACGGTGATACGCATCTTATTCGCCATCAATAAGCGGGCGATCACCTGACCAAAACGGCCAAAGCCGACGACAATCACCTGGGGCTTATCATCCTCAACCCACGGCTTTTCATCATTCTCTTCCGGGCCATTAAGGCGGCGCGATAACCACTTATCAATCCCTTTCATCAGTAGCGGCGTGGTCATCATTGATAACGTGACAGTCACCAATAATAACGCCATCTGATCGCCCTGAAACAGGCGCTGAGAAGAGGCGGTAGAAAAGAGCACAAAAGCGAACTCGCCCCCCTGACTCAGCACGCTGGCAAACTGCATCCGTTCAGAACTTCTTATTCCATATACCCGCGCCAGCAGATACAGCGTCAGCATTTTTATGACGACCAGAATAACAACGCTCGCCGCCACCCACAGTAAATGGGTATAAAGTACGCCGAGATTTAGCGACATACCGACGGAGATAAAGAACAGCCCAAGCAGTAAACCTTTAAAGGGATCGATAGCGTTTTCCAGCTCATGCCGGTATTCGCTCTCTGCCAGTAAAACGCCGGCAATGAAGGTTCCCAGGGCCATCGACAGTCCCAGCGCATCCATAAATAAGGCGGCGCTCAACACCAGCAACAGCGTCGCCGCAGTGAAGACCTCCCGTACGCCGGACGCAGCAATAAAACGAAACACCGGGCGCAGCAGGTAACGACCGCCAATCAGCATTACCGCGAAGGCCAGTACCTTCATTGCCACTTTAAACCAGTCGAAATGTTCGCCGGCCGATCCTGCCAACAAAGGCACCAACGCCAGCGCGGGGATCACTGCTAAATCCTGAAACAGTAAGACGGAAAACCCTAGCTGCCCGGACTCGCTACGATTCATGCCTTTCTCGCGCATCAGTTGTAGCGCCATCGCCGTCGAAGACATCGCCAGGCCAATCCCGCCGACGACCGCCGCCTGCCATAAGAAATCAGCAAGCATCAATAATCCCGCCAGCACCGCCGCGCTTAACAGCACCTGAGCAGCGCCGACGCCGAAGATAGAGCGCCGTAGTTGCCAAAGCCGGGACGGATTGAGTTCGAGACCAATGATAAACATCAGAAACACGACACCCAGTTCGGAAAAGTGCAGGATCTCGTCAACGTCGCTGATAAATCCCAGCCCCCACGGACCGATGGTGATTCCCGCCAGCAAATACCCTAATACCGCGCCGATGCCCAGCCTCGCGGCTAACGGCACCGCCGCCACCGCCGCGAAGAGGAACAACACTCCCGCGGTCAATAAATCAGCACCTTCCATCAATAGCCTCCCGCGCTCACAGGATTCGCCAGCCACTCGCCATAGGCTTTCGCATGACTGGCCAGCGTCTGCGGCGACTGGCGGCGCGCCCAGTACACAATAATGGGCGGCATCCAGTGCATCCGGCACATGGCCGCGGTCAGTTCAAAGGGGCGCAGTACATCGCTCATTGGATAGCGGTTTAGCGCGTCATACCGGTAAGCGCTCTCCGGCTCGCCGGTCGTAATCACGCTACGCCAGTACTTTCCCACCAGTTGGTTTCCCCCTGGTCCGCTGGCGAACCCCCGACTCAAAACGCGATCAAGCCATTCTTTCAGTAAAGCCGGACAGCTATAGGTGTAAAGGGGATGCTGAAAAACAATGACGTCGTGCTCACGTAACAGGGCTTGTTCATAGGGCGTGTCGATAAAAAAATCAGGATAGCGCGCATAAAGATCGTGCACGGTTACGTTATTGTGCTGTATGGCCGGTTTAAGCAGTACCCGGTTAGCAACCGAGTCCTGAGATTCCGGATGGGCATACAACAGCAAGACTTTCGCTGGCTGAGACATCAATCCCCCTCCCGGTTGTTTTGGGTCGATACATGCCATTCTTCAGGCCGCTTCTACGTTGACAGCGTTTGTTCAACTCAGAAACGTACTCTATGTCCGCCGCAGAGGATTAATGAGAGATATTCTTGTCCCTCACCAAAGGCGGCCTGAATGATTTTGTGTATCGTTGTTGTTTTGAGCTACCATTGCGCTCCAGCGCGGCGGTACGCCCGAATACTACATTATCATAATGATAAATTAACATAGTCTGAACATACGGCGCCTTATGATTGTTTTCTCCTCGTTACAAATTCGTCGCGGCGTGCGCGTCCTACTGGACAATGCCTCGGCTACCATTAATCCAGGCCAGAAAGTCGGCCTGGTGGGTAAAAACGGCTGCGGTAAATCTACCCTGCTGGCATTGCTAAAAAATGAAATCAGCGCCGATGCCGGGAGTTTTACCCTGCCCGGAATCTGGCAATTAGCGTGGGTGAATCAGGAAACACCTGCGTTGCCTCAGCCAGCGATTGAGTATGTCATTGACGGCGACCGTGAATACCGGCAGCTGGAGGCGCAGCTTAACGACGCCAACGAACGTAACGACGGACATGCTATCGCCTCCATACATGGCAAGCTGGACGCCATCGACGCATGGACCGTTCGTTCGCGCGCCGCCAGCCTGCTACACGGTCTCGGCTTCTCTAACGATCAGCTGGAACGTCCGGTCAGCGACTTTTCCGGCGGCTGGCGGATGCGCCTTAACCTGGCCCAGGCGCTGATTTGCCGTTCCGATTTACTGCTGCTCGACGAACCGACCAACCACCTCGATCTGGATGCCGTTATCTGGCTGGAAAAATGGCTGAAGAGCTATCCGGGCACCCTGATTCTGATCTCCCACGATCGCGATTTTCTTGACCCGATAGTGGATAAAATTATCCATATCGAACAACAGACTCTGTTCGAGTACACCGGCAACTACAGCGCGTTTGAAGTTCAGCGCGCCACGCGCCTGGCGCAACAGCAGGCGATGTATGAGAGTCAGCAGGAGCGTGTGGCGCATCTGCAAAGCTACATCGACCGTTTCCGCGCTAAAGCGACCAAGGCCAAGCAGGCGCAAAGCCGTATCAAGATGCTGGAGCGTATGGAGCTGATTGCGCCGGCTCATGTCGACAACCCGTTCCATTTCAGCTTCCGCGCGCCGGAAAGCCTGCCGAACCCGCTGCTGAAGATGGAAAAAGTCAGCGCAGGTTATGGCGATCGCATCATTCTGGAATCCATCAAGCTGAACCTGGTGCCCGGCTCGCGTATCGGCCTGCTGGGCCGCAACGGTGCGGGGAAATCGACGCTGATCAAGCTGCTGGCGGGCGAACTGGAACCGTTGCACGGTGAAATCGGCCTCGCCAAAGGCATTAAGCTCGGCTACTTCGCCCAGCACCAACTGGAGTTCCTGCGCGCCGATGAATCCCCGCTGCAGCATATGGCGCGTCTGGCGCCGCAGGAACTGGAGCAGAAGCTGCGCGACTATCTCGGCGGCTTCGGTTTCCAGGGCGACAAAGTAACGGAAGAGACGCAACGTTTCTCCGGCGGCGAGAAAGCGCGCCTGGTGCTGGCGCTGATCGTCTGGCAGCGTCCAAATCTGCTGCTGCTCGATGAACCGACCAACCACCTGGATCTCGACATGCGTCAGGCGCTCACCGAAGCGCTGATTGATTTTGAAGGCGCATTGGTCGTCGTGTCGCACGACCGCCACCTGATTCGCTCCACCACTGACGACCTCTATCTGGTTCACGACAAAAAGGTCGAGCCGTTCGACGGCGACCTGGAAGATTATCAGCAGTGGCTGAGCGACGTGCAGAAGCAGGAAAACCAGGCCGACGACGCACCGAAGGAAAACAACGCCAACAGCGCCCAGTCACGCAAAGATCAGAAGCGTCGCGAAGCCGAGCTACGCACTCTGACGCAGCCGCTGCGTAAAGAGATTACCCGTCTGGAAAAAGAGATGGAAAAGCTCAACGCCCAGTTAGCGCAGGCGGAAGAGAAGCTTGGCGACAGCAGCCTGTATGACCCAAGCCGTAAAGCGGAGATGACCGAGTGTCTGCAACTGCAGGCCAGCGCCAAATCCGGGCTGGAAGCGTGTGAAATGGCATGGCTTGAGGCGCAGGAGCAGCTTGAGCAAATGATGCAGAACGACTAACGCGCGGGGCGGACGATGAACCTGTCAATCACCGATGACATTATTTTCCGCAAGCTCACCATCTTCATGATGTTTGTGGAGAAGGGTAACATCGCCCGCACCGCCGAGGCGCTGCACACGCTGGAAGAGAACGTTCGTTGTCCGCTGTTCGTCCATAAAGGCCTCTTCGGTACTCGTCCCGGTATAAAGATTACCGTTGCAGTCGGCAGCACCGGAACAGAAGCCTGCGTTATGTGATTTAGCGGCAAAGGTTGCCGTGATTTATTTTCGTCAGCGCGTCGTTCACGCCAAATAATGTAAACGTCACCTCATCAACGCCAAGATTTTTCAGACGCGCAGTGTGTTTTTTAATATAAGCCTGCGCCGTTTCTTCGGATTCAAACAAGTAAATGCCGCCAGCTTGCTGGTTTTTCTCGCTTTCTGTCCAGATTTTCCAGATGAAGCCCGGCTCCTCATTGATAGACTCCGCCAGCCCGACCAGTTGCTGAGTCATCTCCTCGCCAAAAGGGCCGCTAAAGTTAAAATGGATCTGTAAAAGTGTCTTCGACATGCCTTCTCCTTGAGTCACATAACTATCGTGTTGCCACACTACCACGATTAATTCGGCTGATGCAGAGGTTCACGCGATTTCTGTGGGGTATTGCGCGCGCCTTGCATACCGCCCCCGCTGGTGAAATGAGGCGCAATTTTATTTCGCCAGACGACCAATTGAACGTAAAATCACATATTGACTAATCTGTGAACCTTATGCGCGGTATAGTATTGTTTCCAATTATCAATTGTTCTGGTGCTATGGTTGAGATCACGTCCACAGAAATGACCCCGCCTGTCAATGACTCGCATGAATTTATTCCCATGCGTGGCATTCGTAATCGCCATTTACAAACTATGCTGCCGCGCTTAATCCGCCGCAAAGTGAAGTTCAACGCCCACTGGCAGCGGCTGGAGCTACCGGACGGCGATTTTGTCGATCTGGCATGGAGCGAAGAACCGCAACAGGCAAAGCATAAACCGCGGCTGGTGGTCTTTCACGGTCTGGAAGGCAGCCTGAACAGCCCCTATGCCCACGGGCTGATTGAGGCGGCGCAAAAGCGCGGCTGGCTGGGCGTGGTGATGCACTTTCGCGGCTGTAGCGGCGAACCCAACCGTCTGAATCGTATTTACCACTCCGGTGAAACGGAGGACGGAGCCTGGTTTTTACGCTGGCTACAGCGGGAGTTCGGCACCGTTCCGACAGCCGCCGTGGGCTATTCGCTCGGCGGTAATATGCTGGCGTGCCTGCTGGCGAAAGAAGGCCGTGATATTCCCATCGAGGCGGCGGTGATTGTTTCTGCGCCCTTCGTTCTCGAAGCCTGTAGCTACCACATGGACAAAGGGTTTTCCCGCGTCTACCAGCGTTATTTGCTTAATCTGTTAAAAGCGAATGCGTCACGCAAACTGGCGGCGTATCCCGGGTCGCTGCCGGTGAATCTGGCGCAACTGAAATCAATGCGCCGTATTCGCGAGTTTGACGACCTGATCACCGCGAAAATTCACGGCTTTGCCGACGCCATCGACTACTATCGTCAGTGTAGCGCCATGCCGTTGCTTAACCAGATTGCTAAACCGACGCTGATTATTCACGCTAAAGACGATCCGTTTATGGATCATCATGTGATCCCTAAAGCGGAAGATCTGCCCCCGCAGGTGGAATATCAGCTGACTGATCATGGCGGACACGTAGGATTTATCGGCGGTACGCCGCTGCGCCCTGAAATGTGGCTGGAACGCCGAATTCCTGACTGGCTGACAACGTACCTGGAGGCGTCATCATGATCATTCCCTGGCAGGGGCTCGCCCCCGACACGCTGGACAACCTGATCGAAAGCTTTGTGTTGCGCGAAGGCACCGATTATGGTGAACATGAACGTTCGCTTGAACAAAAAGTCGCTGACGTAAAACGCCAACTGCAATCCGGCGAGGCCGTGCTGGTATGGTCTGAATTACATGAAACGGTCAATATTATGCCGAAAAAGCAGTTTCGCGAATAAAACGCCTTTGCCGACAATACATTATTACTAAAGCTCAATCATGGAGTTGCCATGTCAGCCAAACATCCGGTGATAGCAGTAACAGGGTCAAGCGGCGCGGGGACCACCACCACCAGCCTCGCGTTTCGTAAAATTTTCGCGCAGTTAAATCTGCACGCCGCCGAGGTGGAAGGCGACAGTTTTCATCGTTACACCCGCCCGGAAATGGATATGGCGATCCGCAAAGCGCGTGACGCCGGGCGGCATATCAGCTATTTCGGGCCTGAAGCCAATGACTTCAGCCTACTGGAACATACCTTTATTGAGTACGGGCAGACGGGTAAAGGCCAGTCGCGTAAATATCTGCATACCTATGATGAAGCCGTACCGTGGAATCAGGTTCCCGGCACGTTTACGCCCTGGCAGCCGCTTCCCGAACCGACCGATGTGCTGTTTTATGAAGGACTGCACGGCGGCGTCGTCACCCCGCAACATGATGTCGCGCGTCATGTTGATCTGTTGGTTGGCGTGGTGCCTATCGTCAACCTCGAGTGGATTCAGAAACTGATTCGCGACACCAGCGAGCGCGGACACTCCCGTGAAGCGGTGATGGATTCCGTGGTGCGTTCCATGGACGACTACATCAATTACATTACGCCGCAGTTCTCGCGTACCCATATTAACTTCCAGCGCGTGCCGACCGTCGACACGTCCAATCCGTTCGCCGCAAAGGGTATTCCCTCGCTGGATGAGAGTTTTGTGGTGATCCATTTCCGCAATCTGGAAGGGATCGATTTTCCCTGGCTACTGGCGATGCTCCAGGGCTCGTTCATTTCTCACATTAATACATTAGTGGTGCCGGGCGGCAAAATGGGGCTGGCGATGGAGCTGATTATGTTGCCGCTGGTGCAGCGATTAATGGAAGGCAAAAAAATCGAATAACCGCGGTGAAATGCCCGATGGCGCTACGCTTATCGGGCCTACGAGATAAAAACGGGTAGGCCGGATAAAGCCACGCCGCCATCCGGCATCACATGTTACGCCGCAATCACTTCATACGAATGGGTAATATTGACCGCTTTTTCCAGCATTAGCGCCACCGAGCAATATTTTTCCGCGGAGAGATCGACAGCGCGCGCGACGGCAGCCTCTTTCAGATCGTTGCCGGTAACGATAAAATGCAGATTAATGTGCGTAAACAGGCGCGGCGCGTCTTCCCGGCGCTCGGATGTCAGCTTCACTTCGCAATTGGTGACATTCTGACGGCCCTTTTGCAGGATTGATACCACATCAATAGCGCTACATCCGCCAGCCGCCATTAATACCATCTCCATCGGACTCGGCGCTTTGTCACCGGAGTTGCCATCCATTAAAATCTGGTGGCCGGAGGAGGACTCTCCGAGGAACGTGAGCCCTTCAACCCACTTTACACGCGCTTGCATATTTCGTAACTCCAATGTTTCAATTTTCCTGAAAGATTACGCGCATACAACAAAAGTCGCAATGGAAGGCGACCTGGGTCATGCTGAAGCGAGACACCAGGAGACACACGGCGAAAGCTATGCTAAAACAGACAAGATGCTACAGTAATACATTGACGTACTGCATGTATGCAGAGGACATCACATTACAGGCTACAATCTATTTTCGTAGCCCCCTTCCCAGGTAGCGGGAAGTATATTTTTGCAACCCCAGAGACAGTGCCGTTTTCTGGCTCTGGAGACAGCTTATAACAGAGGATAACCGCGCATGGTGCTTGGCAAACCGCAAACAGACCCGACTCTTGAATGGTTCTTGTCTCATTGCCACATTCATAAGTACCCGTCAAAGAGCACGCTGATTCACCAGGGTGAAAAAGCAGAAACGCTGTACTACATCGTTAAAGGCTCCGTGGCAGTGCTGATCAAAGATGAAGAAGGGAAAGAAATGATCCTTTCTTATCTGAATCAGGGTGATTTTATTGGTGAACTGGGCCTGTTTGAAGAAGGTCAGGAACGCAGCGCCTGGGTACGTGCGAAAACCGCATGTGAGGTCGCTGAAATTTCCTACAAAAAATTTCGCCAATTAATCCAGGTCAACCCGGATATTCTGATGCGCCTCTCTTCCCAGATGGCTCGTCGCTTACAAGTCACCTCTGAAAAAGTAGGTAACCTCGCCTTCCTTGACGTCACCGGGCGTATCGCTCAGACGCTGCTGAATCTGGCGAAACAGCCCGATGCCATGACGCACCCGGATGGGATGCAGATCAAAATCACCCGTCAGGAAATCGGCCAGATCGTCGGCTGCTCCCGCGAAACCGTTGGTCGTATTTTGAAAATGCTGGAAGATCAAAACCTGATCTCCGCGCATGGCAAGACCATCGTCGTCTACGGCACCCGTTAATTCCGTCAGAATGGCGCGTTTTATCATGCGCCATTTTTGTTTGCATCGATGTGGCGAAGACTGATTTATCACCCAGAGATTAATTACGCACTACGGCAAACGCTGGTGCTGTGCCTGCCTGTGGCTGTCGGTTTATTGATAGGCCAGCTACACCTGGGCTTGCTTTTCTCTCTCGTTCCCGCCTGCTGCAACATTGCAGGTCTGGATACCCCGCACAAACGTTTTTTTAAACGCCTGATCATCGGCGCGTCGCTGTTCGCCGGATGCAGTCTGGTAACGCAACTTCTGCTGGCGGAATCCATCCCCCTGCCGTTGATCCTGACCGGGCTCACGCTGGTGCTTGGCGTGACGGCGGAAATTAGCCCGCTTCACGCGCGGCTACTGCCAGCGTCGCTGATTGCCGCCATATTTACCCTGAGTCTTGCGGGATACATGCCCGTCTGGGAGCCGCTGCTCATTTATGCGCTGGGCACGCTATGGTACGGCGTGTTTAACTGGTTTTGGTTCTGGCTATGGCGCGAACAGCCGCTGCGCGAGTCATTGAGTTTGTTATACCGTGAACTGGCCGATTATTGTGAAGCGAAATACAGCCTGCTCACCCAACATATCGATCCGGAAAAAGCGCTGCCTCCCCTGCTGATACGCCAGCAAAAAGCGGTCGATCTCATTACCCAGTGTTACCAACAGATGCATATGCTTTCGGCGCACAACAACAATGATTACAAGCGTCTACTGCGGGCTTTTCAGGAAGCGATGGATTTGCAGGAGCACATCTCCGTCAGCTTGCATCAGCCGGAAGAGGTACAGAAACTGGTAGAACGCAGCCATGCGGAAGAGGTGATTCGCTGGAATGCGCAAACGGTCGCCGCCCGCCTGCGCGTGCTGGCGGATGACATTCTTTATCATCGTCTGCCGACGCGCTTCTCCATGGAAAAACAGATTGGCGCTCTGGAGAAGATCGCCAATCAGCATCCTGAAAATCCGGTAGGCCAATTCTGCTATTGGCACTTCAGTCGAATCGCCCGTGTGCTGCGTACTCAGCGACCGCTGTACGCCCGCGACCTGATGGCCGATAAACAGCGTCGTCTGCCGCTACTTCCGGCGCTGAAAAATTATATGTCTCTTAAATCGCCGGCGCTACGCAACGCCGGACGCATCAGCGTGATGATGAGCATCGCCAGTCTGATGGGCAGCGCGTTGCACCTGCCCAAACCGTACTGGATCCTCATGACGGTGCTGTTTGTCACCCAAAACGGCTATGGCGCGACGCGCGTACGTATTCTGCACCGTTCGGTCGGAACGCTGGTTGGCCTGGTGATTGCCGGCGCCACGCTGCACTTACATATTCCCGAAAGCATTACGCTGGCGGTCATGCTGGTACTAACGCTGGCAAGTTATCTGATTATTCGTAAAAACTACGGCTGGGCGACGGTCGGCTTTACGGTGACGGCGGTATACACCATCCAGTTACTGACGTTAAACGGAGAGCAGTTTATTGTGCCGAGGCTGATCGATACGCTTATTGGCTGTTTAATTGCCTTTGGCGGCATGGTCTGGCTGTGGCCGCAATGGCAAAGCGGGCTATTACGTAAAAACGCCCATGATGCGCTGGAAGCCGATCAAGAAGCTATCCGACTGATCCTCAGTAACGATCCGCAGGCCACCCCGCTCGCTTATCAAAGAATGCGGGTCAACCAGGCGCATAACACGTTATTCAACTCGTTAAATCAGGCAATGCAGGAACCCGGATTTAATACCCACTATCTGTCGGATATGAAACTATGGGTCACGCACAGCCAGTTTATTGTCGAGCATATCAACGCCATGACGACGCTGGCGCGGGAACACACCATGCTGACGCCGGATCTGGCGCAGCGCTATCTGCAATCTTGCGAGATTGCGATTCAGCGCTGCCAGCAGCGCCTGGAGTACGACAGGCCAGGCGGCTCCGGCGATGTCAATATTCTGGAGTCGCCGGACATGCCGTCACATGGCTTATTGAGCACTCTGGAGCAACATTTACAGCGCATCATCGGCCATCTGAACACCATGCACACCATTTCGTCGATGGCCTGGCGTCAGCGTCCGCATCACGGTATCTGGCTGAGTAAGCGGCTACGGGATACAAAAAGTTAAGTCCGACTGCCGGATGCGCTACGTTTATCCGGCAATCCGCCATCAGGCCACCACCTTCCCTACCGCCTGCGCAAAGCGCTGCATTCCTTCATTGATATCCGCCTCTTCCACCACCAACGACGGGGCAAAACGCATCACGTCGGCTCCGGCATTGAGCACCATCACGCCGGCCTCCGCGCCTGCGCACAGAAAATCGCGCGCCCGACCTTTATACTTCGGCTTCAGTTCCGCGCCAATCAGCAGCCCCATGCCGCGAATATCGCTGAAAATGTCAAATTGCTCGTCAATCGCCTGCAAATGTTGCACAAACTGTTGCCGCTTAGTGTGAATGCCTTGTAGTACCTCTGGCGTATTAATAATATCGAATGCCGCGCCAGCCACCGCACAGGCCAGCGGATTGCCGCCATAGGTTGAACCGTGCGAACCGACATGGAAAGCCGAGGCGATCTCCTGCGTGGTCAGCATGGCGCTCACCGGAAAACCGCCGCCTAACGCTTTGGCGCTGGTGAGGATATCCGGCGTGACTCCGTAGTGCATATAGGCAAACAGGTCTCCGGTGCGCCCCATCCCGCACTGTACTTCATCAAACACCAGCAACGCCTGATGCTCGTCACACAGGTCGCGTAACCCTTTGAGGAATTCCGGTGTAGCCGCCTGCACGCCGCCTTCACCCTGAATCGGCTCGACCACCACCGCGCAGGTGTGGTCATCCATTACCGCTTTCACCGCATGAAGATCATTGAAGGGAACGTGAATAATATCGGCGGGTTTCGGCCCAAAGCCGTCGGAATATTTTGGCTGCCCGCCGACAGAGACAGTAAACAAGGAACGGCCATGAAAGGCGTTATGGAAGGCAATGATTTTCGTTTTGAACGGGCTATGGCGCACGCAGGCATAATGACGCGCCAGTTTAAAAGCGGTTTCGTTCGCTTCGGTGCCGGAATTCATAAACAGCACGCGCTCGGCAAACGTGGCGTCGATCAGTTTACGTCCCAGACGCAACGCCGGTTCATTGGTAAAAACGTTACTGGTATGCCACAAGGTTTCCCCCTGGGATTTCAGCGCCTCGACCAGTGCCGGATGGCAATGGCCCAGCGCAGTCACTGCAATCCCGCCGGCGAAATCGATATACTCTTTACCCTGCTGATCCCATACGCGACTGCCTTTACCTTTGACCGGAATAAAGTCCGCCGGTGCATAAACAGGCAGAATCACCTCATCAAAAGTTGCGCGTGTAATAGCCGTTTGTTCAGTTGCCATATCATTACCACCCGGTTAAGTAGAAATACCAGTGAAATTATAATCACAAAATATGAATAAAAAATCACTTAATAGCAACCACAAATCAACGCCGGAGGAAATTTTTCAGCAGAGCGTGTCCTTGTTCGCTGAGAATACTTTCCGGGTGGAACTGCACGCCTTCCAGATCCCACTCGCGGTGGCGAATGCCCATAATCTCCTGCGTTTCGCTCCAGGCGGTGATCTCAAAACACTCTGACAACGTGGCAGGATCGACAATCAGCGAGTGGTAACGTGTCACGGTTAACGGGCTGGGCAATCCCCGAAACACACCCTGTCCATTATGCGTAATAGGTGACGTTTTACCGTGCATCACTTTCGCTGCCCGCACCACCGACGCGCCAAAGGCCTGCGCCATCGCCTGATGACCCAGGCAAACGCCCAGCATCGGAATACGTCCGGCATAATGGCGGATAACCGCCAGTGAAATGCCAGCGTCATTCGGCGTACAGGGGCCTGGAGAGATAACGATTTTTTGCGGGTTCAAAGCGTCAATGTGCGCCAGCGTCAGCGCATCATTGCGCCGAACCTGCACTTCCGCGCCCAGTTCACAAAAATACTGGTAGAGGTTCCAGGTAAAGGAATCATAGTTATCGATAAGCAGGATCATGGCGGCTCCGGGTGAGTAGAACCGCACTATTTTACTCAGTTTCGCGAGCTTCGCTTATCGCTTTCTGAAAAATCGCCTGCAAAGCGGAGAGATCGCCCATCGCGCCGCTCTGGTTCGCCTGCTTCCATGTTTCAACCGCAATACCTTGCCAACTCAGCGCGTAGCCTGCATGTAGCGCCAGCTGTTCAAAGAAGATGCGCTGCGCCAGCCCGCTCCCCAAACGAAACGGATGAAGCACGTTAATTTCACAGTAGTAATGCGCCAGCCGCTCGACAAACTTCTCGTGCGCCAGACCGACCAGATAGCCCTCTTCTTCCAGATCCTGCATCAGAGCGTTGCCCTCTTTTTCGATATAGGCAAAGTGGCAGAAACGGGTATCGCCCTGGTAAATATCGACCTCCCGCAGTTGCCCTGCCCAGTCGAAAATATCCTGATAGAGCTGGCGATGAATCGCGCACAGATGAGGCAAGCCGCGTATCAGCGGCCCCAGTTCAATCGTAGCGGCGCGGAGCGCGGTCATTTCATATGCCGCTTGCGCCAGTCGCTGGGCCTGATGAATCCCCAGCCGATTACGCATCACATTCAGCCCCGGATAGAGGTACGGATCGCGTCCTTCGCCAAATTTATCGCTCATAGTGCCTCCGAAGCTCGTCAAGACGTGCCAGCGCTTCATCGGCGGTCAGAGTTACTAAGGGGATCTCAATACCTTCGAGACGGCGGCTTTGCTGGAAGTTAACGTTGCGCCGCTGTTCCCAAAAGCGTGACTTTTGTTTATCGGTAAGTTTCTTCACCGGGCCTCCCTGAATATGTCTGTGCTTGACCACAAGTATAAGCAGCAATTTCAGGTTACGCTGAGACAGGGAGAAAACGCGGGCGGCTCGCGCCCGCGCAGGCATGTTTTATGGCAGGACTTTCGCGGAAAGGATAACGACTGGTTTTGTCGGCACATTCTGGTAAGGCCCGACATCGTGCGTCGGTACCTGTGAGATTTTATCGGCGACATCCATACCTTTTACCACTTTACCAAATACCGCATAGCCAAAGTCGCGCTGGCCGTGGTCGAGAAAAGCGTTATCCGCGACGTTAATAAAGAACTGGCTGGTGGCGCTGTCTTTATCTGCGGTGCGCGCCATCGCGATCGTGCCGCGAGTATTACGCAGACCGTTGTCGGCTTCATTCTTAATCGGCGGATTCGGTTTCTTCTGCTGCATCTGCTCGTTAAAACCACCGCCCTGAATCATAAAGCCAGGAATAACGCGGTGAAACGTAGTGTTGTTATAGAAACCACTGTTGACGTAATCGACAAAGTTTTTCACAGAAACCGGCGCTTTCTGGCTGTTCAGCTCCAGCTCAATATTCCCGGCGGAGGTGGTTAACAGCACATGAGGATCGCCTTTTGCTGCCAACGCTGCGGGAGAAAGAGCAGAAAGAGCGAAAACAGCTGCGACAGCCGCCAGAGTCGATTTGAGCATGAGATTTCCTTAAAGAGAGCAGAAATAAAGCAAGTGGAATGATTTTAAAGAGCCTTCCTGGGCCAGGCCAGCCCTTTACCTAATTTTACGTATATGAAACAAATGTAACGTTACGACGCAACGCCGTATTCTTGCAATATGATGTGACAAACATCACATTAAAAAATGTAATGAACATTACTATCACTAATAATTATTTAAATGCATCACAAAAGCGCCTAAAATCTGCCCGCTTAACGCGCCCTCCACGCGCTTCACTTCTCTTCAAGGCCAGACATGACTAACAGCAACCGCATCAAGCTCACATGGATCAGCTTTCTTTCCTACGCCCTGACCGGGGCGCTAGTGATTGTCACCGGGATGGTGATGGGAAATATCGCAGACTATTTTCAGCTGCCCGTTTCCAGCATGAGTAACACCTTTACTTTCCTGAATGCCGGGATTTTGATCTCGATCTTCCTCAATGCGTGGCTGATGGAAATCATCCCGCTGAAAACACAGCTACGCTTTGGTTTTATCCTGATGGTGTTGGCGGTGGCCGGGCTGATGTTCAGCCACAGCCTGGCGTTGTTCTCAGCGGCGATGTTTGTGCTGGGGCTGGTCAGCGGGATCACCATGTCAATTGGCACCTTCCTGATTACGCAGCTGTATGAAGGGCGTCAGCGCGGTTCCCGACTGTTGTTTACTGACTCCTTCTTCAGCATGGCGGGGATGATTTTTCCTATGGTCGCCGCCTTCCTGCTGGCGCGTAGTATTGAGTGGTACTGGGTCTACGCCTGCATCGGCCTGGTCTACCTGGCGATTTTCATCCTGACCTTCGGCTGTGAATTTCCGGCGCTGGGTAAACATGCGCAGCACTCTCAGGCGCCTGTCGTCAAAGAAAAATGGGGCATTGGCGTACTGTTTCTCGCCGTCGCCGCGCTGTGCTATATCCTCGGTCAATTGGGCTTTATCTCCTGGGTGCCGGAATACGCCAAAGGCCTCGGCATGAGCCTGAATGATGCCGGGGCGCTGGTGAGTGATTTCTGGATGTCCTATATGTTCGGCATGTGGGCGTTCAGCTTTATCCTGCGCTTTTTCGATCTGCAACGCATTCTGACCGTACTGGCGGGTATGGCGGCGGTACTGATGTATCTGTTTATTACCGGCACGCAGGCGCATATGCCGTGGTTTATTCTGACGCTGGGCTTCTTCTCCAGCGCCATTTATACCTCCATCATTACGCTGGGATCGCAGCAAACGAAAGTGGCCTCGCCTAAGCTGGTTAACTTTATTCTGACCTGCGGCACTATCGGAACGATGCTGACCTTCGTCGTCACCGGCCCGATTGTGGCGCACAGCGGTCCACAGGCGGCGTTACTCACCGCGAATGGTCTGTATGCGGTGGTCTTTGTGATGTGCTTTGCGCTCGGCTTTGTATCCCGTCATCGCCAGCATAGTTCGCCAGCGGCGCATTGATAATGATTGCCGGATGGCGACGCGATGCGTCTTATCCGGCCTATAGCGTAAGCTGTTGGTAGGCCGGATGGCGACATCGCCCTCCGGCACTCTATCCCCCCCCCTGACGAGGTAGGCCTGTTGGTCTAAAAACCCCTCATTTTGTATGTTATTTGTACAAACCTGAAAAGCCTGACAATTCCGCCACTTATAAAAATTCAGACAAATCAGCTATATACCCATTAAGAGGTATATAAAGGTGAATTTGATTTACATCAATAAGCGGGGTTGCTGAATCGTTAAGGTAGGCGGTAATAGAAAAGAAATCGAGGCAAAAATGAGCAAAGTCAGACTCGCTATTATCGGTAATGGTATGGTCGGCCACCGCTTTATTGAGGATCTTCTTGATAAATCCGACGCTAGCCTGTTCGACATTACCGTGTTCTGTGAAGAACCCCGTAAAGCCTATGACCGTGTCCACCTGTCATCCTACTTCTCTCACCACACCGCGGAAGAGCTCTCTCTGGTGCGTGAAGGATTTTACGAGAAGCACGGCGTGAAGGTACTGGTTGGCGAACGCGCAATTACCATTAACCGTCAGGAGAAAGTGATTCACTCCAGCGCGGGTCGCACCGTTTATTATGACAAGCTGATCATGGCGACCGGTTCATATCCGTGGATTCCGCCGATTAAAGGCTCCGAAACCCAGGATTGCTTCGTTTACCGTACCATTGAAGACCTCAACGCTATCGAAGCCTGCGCCCGTCGCAGCAAGCGCGGGGCGGTGGTCGGCGGCGGTCTGCTGGGGCTGGAAGCCGCTGGCGCGCTGAAAAACCTCGGCGTGGAAACGCACGTCATTGAATTTGCGCCAATGCTGATGGCGGAACAGCTCGATCAGATGGGCGGCGAGCAGCTACGTCGCAAGATCGAAAGCATGGGCGTGCGTGTACACACCAGTAAAAACACGCAAGAGATTGTTCAGCAGGGTAACGAAGCGCGTAAGACTATGCGTTTTGCCGACGGCAGCGAGCTGGAAGTCGATTTTATCGTCTTCTCTACCGGTATTCGCCCACGCGACAAGCTGGCTACCCAGTGCGGTCTGGCCGTCGCGCAGCGCGGCGGTATCGTGATTAACGACACCTGCCAAACGTCCGACCCGGATATCTACGCTATCGGCGAGTGCGCCAGTTGGAACAACCGCGTTTACGGTCTGGTCGCACCAGGCTATAAAATGGCCCAGGTCGCCGTTGACCATATCCTCGGCAGTGAAAACGCCTTTGAAGGGGCGGATCTCAGCGCCAAGCTGAAGCTGCTGGGCGTGGACGTCGGCGGCATCGGCGACGCGCATGGCCGCACGCCGGGCGCGCGTAGCTACGTTTACCTCGATGAAAGCAAAGAAGTCTACAAACGTCTTATTGTCAGCGAAGATAACAAAACGCTGCTCGGCGCAGTACTGGTCGGTGACACCAGCGATTACGGCAATTTGCTGCAACTGGTACTGAATGCCATCGAACTGCCGGAAAACCCGGATTCGCTGATCCTGCCGTCGCACGCGGGCAGTGGTAAACCCGCTATCGGCGTGGATAAACTGCCGGACAGCGCGCAGATCTGCTCCTGCTTCGATGTGACTAAAGGCGATCTGATCGCCGCTATCAATAAAGGCTGCCATACCGTGGCGGCGCTGAAAGCGGAAACCAAAGCCGGAACCGGCTGCGGCGGCTGCATCCCGCTGGTGACGCAGGTACTGAACGCCGAACTGGCGAAACAGGGTATTGAAGTCAACAACAACCTGTGCGAGCACTTTGCTTATTCTCGTCAGGAACTGTTCCACTTAATCCGCGTGGAAGGTATCAAAACCTTTGAAGAACTGCTGGCGAAACACGGTAAAGGCTACGGCTGCGAAGTGTGTAAGCCAACCGTCGGTTCGCTGCTGGCGTCGTGCTGGAACGAATACATCCTCAAACCGCAGCACACGCCGCTACAGGATACTAACGACAACTTCCTGGCGAATATCCAGAAAGACGGCACCTACTCGGTGATCCCGCGCTCGGCGGGCGGCGAAATCACGCCGGAAGGTCTGGTGGCCGTGGGTCGTATCGCCCGCGAGTTTAACCTCTATACCAAAATCACCGGTTCTCAGCGTATCGGTCTGTTTGGCGCGCAAAAAGACGATCTGCCGGAAATCTGGCGTCAGCTGATTGAAGCGGGCTTCGAAACCGGTCACGCGTACGCCAAAGCGCTACGAATGGCGAAAACCTGCGTCGGCAGCACCTGGTGCCGCTACGGCGTGGGCGACAGCGTCGGTTTCGGCGTGGAGCTGGAAAACCGCTACAAAGGCATTCGCACCCCGCACAAAATGAAGTTCGGCGTCTCTGGCTGTACCCGTGAATGTGCGGAAGCGCAGGGTAAAGATGTCGGTATCATCGCCACTGAGAAAGGCTGGAACCTGTACGTTTGCGGTAACGGCGGCATGAAACCGCGTCATGCGGATCTGCTGGCAGCCGATCTCGATCGCGAAACGCTGCTCAAGTATCTCGACCGCTTTATGATGTTCTATATCCGTACCGCCGACAAACTGACCCGTACCGCACCGTGGTTAGATAACCTGGAAGGCGGCATCGACTATCTGAAATCGGTCATCATCGACGACAAGCTGGGTCTGAACGAACATCTGGAAGAAGAGATGGCGCGCCTGCGCGCAGCGGTGGTCTGCGAGTGGACGGAGACCGTCAACACGCCAGCGGCGCAGGTTCGTTTCAAACACTTTATCAACAGCGACAAGCGCGACCCAAATGTTCAGGTTGTTCCGGAACGCGAACAGCATCGACCGGCCACGCCGTATGAACGTATCCCGGTCACTCTGGTGGAGGAAAACGCATGAGCCAGTGGCAAAACATCTGCAAAATCGATGACATTCTGCCGGGAACCGGCGTCTGCGCGCTGTCAGGCGGCGAGCAAGTGGCGATTTTCCGTCCTTACCATAGCGATCAGGTGTTCGCGATCAGCAACATCGACCCGTTCTTTGAGGCCAGTGTGCTGTCTCGTGGGCTGATTGCGGAACACCAGGGCGAACTGTGGGTCGCCAGCCCGCTGAAAAAACAGCGCTTTCGTTTAAGCGACGGTCTGTGCATGGAAGACGAACAGTTCTCTGTGAAACAGTACGACGCGCGGGTAAAAGACGGCGTGGTGCAGTTGCGCGGTTAATTATTTTTGGGAGGCGCAACGCCTCCCCTTTTTTGACGTATTTGTAGGTCTTTTATTGGTAGGCCTGATAAGCGTAGCGCCATCAGGCAATTGCAAAAGCACATTGCCTGATGGCGGCATAAATGCCTTATCCGGCCTACGGTTACGATTTTTTTATTTTTTGTACTTCAAGGATAATCAAATGTTTACAGACACTATTAATAAGTGTGCGGCTAACGCTGCGCGCATCGCACGCCTGTCGGCGAATAATCCGCTCGGCTTCTGGGTCAGTTCGGCAATGGCCGGGGCTTATGTCGGTCTCGGCATTATTCTTATTTTCACCCTCGGTAATCTGCTCGACCCGTCCGTGCGTCCTTTGGTGATGGGGGCCACCTTTGGTATCGCCTTAACGCTGGTCATCATCGCGGGTTCTGAACTGTTTACCGGCCACACCATGTTCCTGACGCTGGGCGTCAAAGCAGGCACCATCAGCCACGGTCAAATGTGGGCTATCCTGCCGCAAACCTGGCTCGGCAACCTGGTTGGTTCCGTGTTTGTCGCCCTGCTTTACAGCTGGGGCGGCGGCAGTTTGTTGCCGGTCGATACCAGCATCGTTCACTCAGTCGCGCTGGCGAAAACCACCGCGCCCGCCACGGTACTGTTCTTCAAAGGCGCGCTGTGTAACTGGCTGGTTTGTCTGGCAATCTGGATGGCGATCCGCACCGAAGGCACGGCGAAATTTCTTGCTATCTGGTGGTGCCTGCTGGCGTTTATCGCTTCCGGCTACGAGCACTCCGTCGCGAATATGACGCTGTTCGCCCTCTCCTGGTTTGGTCATCACAGCGACGCCTATACCCTGTCCGGAATCGGACACAACCTGTTATGGGTCACTCTGGGCAATACTTTGTCCGGCGTCGTGTTCATGGGATTGGGTTATTGGTATGCTACGCCGAAATCGGAGCGTCCGGCTCCGGCAAAAATCAATCAGCCAGAGGCTGCTGCCAATAATTAAGGGGTAATGTCGTGGACCATTTGCCTATATTTTGTCAATTACGCGACCGCGACTGTCTGATCGTCGGCGGTGGCGATGTCGCAGAACGCAAAGCACGGTTACTGCTGGAAGCAGGCGCACGTTTAACGGTCAATGCGCTAGCCTTTATTCCACAGTTCACCGTATGGGCAAATGAAGGCATGTTGACTCTGGTTGAGGGACCGTTCGACGAAGCGCTTCTCGACTCGTGTTGGCTGGCGATCGCGGCCACTGACGACGATACCGTCAACCAGCGCGTCAGCGAAGCGGCGGAGTCACGCCGCATCTTCTGCAACGTGGTGGATGCGCCGAAAGCCGCCAGCTTTATCATGCCCTCCATTATTGACCGCTCGCCGCTGATGGTCGCCGTCTCCTCGGGCGGCACTTCCCCGGTGCTGGCGCGTCTGCTGCGCGAGAAACTGGAGTCGCTGCTGCCGCAGCATCTGGGGCAGGTCGCGCGCTATGCCGGGCAACTCCGCGCCCGAGTGAAAAAGCAGTTTGCCACGATGGGCGAACGTCGTCGCTTCTGGGAAAAATTTTTCGTCAATGACCGGCTGGCGCAGTCGCTGGCGAATGCCGATGAGAAAGCGGTTAATGCGACAACCGAACATCTGTTTAGCGAACCGCTGGATCACCGTGGCGAAGTCGTGCTGGTCGGCGCGGGGCCGGGCGATGCCGGACTGCTCACGCTGAAAGGGTTACAACAAATCCAACAGGCGGATATCGTGGTTTACGATCGCCTCGTCTCCGACGACATTATGAACCTGGTACGCCGCGATGCCGATCGGGTCTTTGTGGGGAAACGCGCGGGTTATCACTGCGTCCCACAGGAGGAAATCAACCAGATCCTGCTGCGTGAAGCGCAAAAAGGTAAACGCGTGGTACGCCTGAAAGGCGGCGATCCCTTTATCTTTGGTCGCGGCGGCGAAGAGCTGGAAACGCTGTGCCATGCCGGTATTCCTTTCTCGGTAGTGCCGGGGATTACCGCGGCTTCCGGCTGCTCCGCCTACTCCGGTATTCCGCTGACCCACCGCGATTACGCACAGAGCGTACGTCTGGTCACCGGTCACCTGAAAACCGGCGGCGAGCTGGACTGGGAAAACCTGGCGGCAGAAAAACAGACGCTGGTGTTCTACATGGGGCTTAATCAGGCAGCGACTATCCAGGAAAAACTGATCGCATTCGGTATGCAGGCCGATATGCCGGTTGCGCTGGTAGAAAACGGTACCTCCGTGAAGCAACGCGTCGTCCACGGTGTGCTGACGCAGCTCGGTGAATTAGCGCAACAGGTTGAAAGCCCGGCGCTGATTATCGTTGGCCGGGTCGTTGGCTTACGCGATAAATTAAATTGGTTCTCTAATCATTAATTAAAATAAGGCCCTGTTATTCAGGGCTTTATTTTACGACTACCCGTAATCTCAAATTATTTTTACTTAAAAGTGAATTAAGCAATCCATTTTAAATAAACCATACGAATTTAAATAGTAATAATATTGCGTAATAAACCCTTTTATTCGTCAAATTCACCCATTATTCATTCATGTAACAAATAATACCATCAAACATTCAATTTGACCTGACCTGGTTATCGGGTGATAAAATAAACACTAAAGCATAATTTTCTTCAGGCCATTTCATCATTGCCTGTATCGCTACCTGCATATGTTTAGTACGCAAGGAAATATTAATTAAGGATGAGCCCTATGCAAAAGAAAAAACTTATTTCTATCGCTATCGCTTTAACGCTGCAAAGTTATTACATTCCGGCCATCGCCGCAGAGAATAATGATGATGAAAAAGAATGTCCCAGTAATATCTCCTCCCTGCCTAAAGAAAAACGCGCAAAACTCTCACCGGCCTGCCTTGCTACATTACCTGAAAAAGATAATCACTGGGGCTGGGTTGCTGGCGGCGTTGCTGCGCTGGCCGCGGGCGTGGCTATTGGCGTTGAAAATAACGGTGGCGGAGATTCCACTCATTCTTACACCCCCCCTACGCCTGACGATGGCGGCAACGTCACTCCGCCTGACGATGGCGGCGATGACAATGTGACCCCGCCTGATGATGGCGGCGATGACGATGTGACCCCGCCCGATGATAGCGGCGATGACGATGTGACCCCGCCTGATGATAGCGGCGATGACGATGTGACCCCGCCTGACGACGACGACACGCCCCCAGATGACTCTGTTATTACCTTCAGCAACGGCGTCACCATCGATAAAGGAAAAGACACCCTGGCCTTCGATAGCTTCAAACTGGATAACGGCAGCGTTCTCGAGGGTGCCGTGTGGAATTATTCAGAACAGGACAACCAGTGGCAGCTCACCACCGCAGACGGCAAAACGCTGAACGTCACCGGCTGGGACGTGACCGACGCCAATGCCGCCGTGATTGAGGGCACCCAGGAAAACGGTCTCTACTGGAAGTACGACAGCCGTGGCTATCTGATTATTGCCGACGATGAAACCACAGTTATCAGCGGCGACGACCAGGCGCATAACTCCGATCGCGGCATGGATATCAGCGGCCAGGATCGCACCGGTGTGATTATTTCTGGCGATAGAACCGTCAACACGCTCACCGGGGACTCCAGTGTGACCGACGGCGCCACCGGCATGGTTATCTCCGGCGACGGCACCACCAACACCATTTCGGGCCACTCAACGGTGGACAACGCCACCGGCGCGCTGATTTCCGGCAACGGAACCACCACCGATTTCTCCGGCGACATTACCGTGAGCAACGGCGGCACCGCCATCATCATCGACGGCGACAACGCCACGATTAAGAATACCGGTACCTCTAACATCAGCGGCGCAGGCTCCACCGGCACCGTCATTGACGGCAATAACGCCCGCGTCAACAATGACGGTGATATGACCATCACCGATGGCGGCACCGGCGGCCACATTACCGGCGACAACGTGGTTATCGATAACGCCGGGAGCACCACCGTCAGCGGCGCGGACTCCACGGCACTGTATATCGATGGCGACAACGCGCTCGTTATCAACGAAGGTAATCAGACTATCTCTGGCGGCGCCATCGGTACGCGAATTGACGGCGACGACGCCCATATCACCAATACCGGCGATATCGCGGTGGATGGCGCGGACTCTGCCGCTGTAGTTATCAATGGCGACAACAGCAGCCTGACCCAGGCAGGTGACATACTGGTCACCAACGGCGCGACGGGTATCGTCACTGACGGGGCGGGTAACGAAATCAAAAACACCGGCAACGCGACCGTCCGCGATGAAAATTCCGTGGGTTTTGTGATCGATGGCGAAAGAAATGTCTTTCATAATAAAGGGAATATCGACGTCAGCCTGAATGGTACTGGCGCAAAAATG